>CABUQI010000077.1 GCA_902493545.1 uncultured Collinsella sp.
CCCGAGGCCACGAACGGCTCGCCGTTGACATCGAGCTCGAGCTTGGTGTTCTCGATGGTCGCGGGACCCATAAGCGTTGCCAGGAAGCGACGGGCGATGAGGTCGTAGAGCTTGCGCTGGCCGCCGTCGAGCGTGGACGGATCGCCCTCGCCCGTGGGATAGATAGGCGGGTGGTCGGTGGTCTCGACCTTGCCGCGCGTGGGCTTCATGGGACCGGCGAGCACCTTTTTGCACACGGGCGCCAGCGCCGGGTTGATCTTTGCCAGGTCGCTCACCACGGCGCCCAGATCGAGCGTCGCAGGGTATACGGTATTGTCGACACGCGGGTAGCTGATGAGGCCCGCCATGTAGAGGGACTCGGCGATGCGCATGGTACGCGCAGGCGAGATACCCTCGGCTGCGGCGGCAGCCTGCAGCGAGGTGGTCGCAAACGGCGTGGGCGGCTGCTGCTTGCGCGAGCGCTTGGTCACCGCGGCGACGGTTGCCGTCTTGGCACCGTCAACGTGACCGTACGCCGTCTCAGCAGCATCCTTGTCGGTAAAGCGCGCCGTCTTGTGCGCGATCTTAAAGCGATCGTCCTCGGCAGCGCCTTGCGCGGCGCCCATGCCGCGAATCTGCCAATAGTCCTCGGGCACAAACGCCATGCGCTCGCGTTCGCGCTCGACCACCAGGGCAAGCGTCGGCGTCTGCACGCGGCCGGCGGAACGCACGTTGCCAAAGCCGCCAAACTTGGCGAGCGTCAGGTAGCGCGTGAGCACCGCACCCCAAATGAGGTCGATGTGCTGACGGCTCTCGCCGGCGTCGGCCAGGTTCTGGTCGAGCGAGACAAGGTTATCGAAGGCCTGCGTGATCTCGGCCTTGGTAAACGAAGAATACTGGGCGCGGGCGACCGGCAAGTCGGGCGCCACCTCGCGCACCTTGTTGAGGGCGTCCGAACCGATCAGCTCGCCCTCGCGATCGAAGTCCGTGGCGATGATGACGCTGTCGGACTTTTTGGCGAGGTTCTTAAGCGAGCGGATGAGTTCCTTCTCGGCCGGCAGCTTAATGACGGGTGCCCAGGTGAGATACGGCAGACTCTCGAGCTTCCAGCCCTTGATGGAGATGCCGTCGGCAAGAAACGGCTTGCGTTTGGTGTCGTAGGGCGGGCGTGCCAGGCCATCGGGCATGTCGGCCGGTAGCATCTCGCCGTCCTCGGTAACCGAATACCAGCCCAGCTTTTTATCGAACAGCACGCTGTCGCAAAAATCGGGCGCAAGGATGTGACCGGCCAGGCCGATGGTCACGCACTCCTCGCCCTTCCACTCAAAACGGTAGATTGCGGTGTTGTACACCTTGTCCTTTTTGGGTTTGCCCGTGGACAGACGCTCGGCAATCTGACGCGCGGCGTCGTTTTTCTCTGCGATGATGAGCTTCAAAAGAGGCTCCTATCTCGTGTCTCTGCGGCTACGCCCGCCCGTATGGCGGCCGATTTACGCCCTTGCTTGCTCGATCTGCCCGATGAGCCAATCGCACCAGGCATCCATGCCCTCGCCCTTGCGCGCGCTCACGGCAAACCGCGGCGCCTGCGGATTGAGGTCATCGAGTGTCCTAGTATACCTATCCATGTCAAAATCGAAAGCCGGGGCTACGTCGACCTTATTGAGCAGCTGCGCGCCGGCGTGCTGGAAGATGCCCGGGTACTTGATGGGCTTGTCGTCGCCCTCGGGCACCGAGAGAATCATGATGGACAGGTTCTCGCCCAGGTCAAAGTCGACCGGGCAGACCAGGTTGCCCACGTTTTCGATAAAGATGACGTCGATATTTTGAAGACCCACCGCCTGGTCGAACGCGTCAACGGCCTCCATGATCATGTTGCCCTCGAGGTGGCACAGGCCACCCGTGTTGATCTGGATGGCGGGCATGCCGGCTTCCTTCATGGTGATGGCGTCGACATCCGAGGCAATATCGCCCTCGATGACGGCACAGCGCAGGCCAGCCTTGTCGCGCAGGCGCTCGTTGGTGCCCAGGATCGTGGTGGTCTTGCCCGAACCGGGGCTCGACAGCACATTGATCACATAGGTGTTTGTCTCTTTAAATCGCTGTCGCAGCTGATCTGCCAGGCGCTCGTTGCGCGACAGGATCGGCGACGCGATATCAATCGTTTTCTCAGCCATACTTGGCACTCCTTACTTTGGCCCCTTTATACCCCATCACCAGATGGCTAGCGGGCTAATCGTCGGGGGTTTCGATTTCGATACTCGCGATATCGAGCTCGCGGCCGTGCAGTAGGCGCACGTTGGCACCACCACACTGGGGACAGCGGCAATGGAAGCGATCGTGCTCAAAGACCTCCCCGCAGTCCAGACACTCGCTTTGTGGATGGACTTCCTCCACGGCAAGCTCGCAGCCGCGCGTGAGCAGGTCCTCGTCGCGAAACGTCTCCCAGGCAAAGTCGAGCGCCTCGCGCACGACCTCGGTCATATCCCCGATACGAAGTGTTACCAAAACGGCGCGAGAGGCCCCCGCCCCACGCGCCGCGCGAATCACTGTATCGAGTATGCCGTTGACAATGCCAACCTCGTGCATACCGATTTACTCCTCGTCGTCCTCATCGTCCGAGAACAGGTCCAGACGGCTCACAAACAAGCCCTCCTTGCCCTCGCGCGCGGTAATGACCACGCGGGCGATGGCAAGCGAGATCTCGTAGAGCGAAAGCAGGGCGCCATACATGAGGCCCAGCGTAACGGGCGAGCCGTCGGGCGTAATCACAGCCGAGCCCACAAGCAGGCCAACGTATACATAACGCCAGGCACTGCGGAAGGCCGCATAGGACACAATATGGAAGACGGAAAGGTAGAAGATGATGAGCGGCAGCTCAAACGCCACACCAAAGCCAAACATAAAGAGCAGCTCCATGTTGACATAGTTCTCCAGATCGGGCCACGCCGTGGCGACGGCCGAGGTCTCGCCGATGAGCCACTCAAAGCCTGCCGGGATAATGATGAAGTAGCAGAAAATGGCGCCCAGGAAGAACAGCACCGTCGAGGCGAGCACCGTGGGCACGACCCACTTGCGCTCGTTGGGGCGAAGCGCCGGCAGGAAAAATGCCAGAATCTGCCAGATGATCATGGGCGTGCACATGACCACGGCCATCTTGATGGCCAGCGAGAAGCGCAAGCCAAAGCCGCCGAGCGTGGTGGTGATGTAGAACTTACCATCCGGCACAAAGGAGCGGATGGGATCTTTCAGGATGTCGAGCACAACAGGCGTGGCGAAATACAGCACGATAGCTGCGGCAAACACCGAGACGACC
This sequence comes from uncultured Collinsella sp., assembly GCA_902493545.1. Lineage (GTDB taxonomy): Bacteria > Actinomycetota > Coriobacteriia > Coriobacteriales > Coriobacteriaceae > Collinsella. The sequence continues at coordinate 3,293 of CABUQI010000077.1, forward strand.
ACGATGGTCAGGCGGCGACGGAGCTCTCCCAGGTGATCGAAGAGCGGCATACGCGCAGGTCCGATAGGCATTACTCATCGCCTCCCTTCGAGGCGTCGGCGGCAGCGGCGTCGTCCTCGGCCTCGAGCTCGCGGGCGAGCTGGTCGACGACGGCCTTGCGCTTGCGGGGACGACGGGCGTAGAGGTCAGCCGTCGTGGGCTCTGCCGGCTCGGGCTCGGGCTCCGGCTCTGCAGCAGGCTCGGACTCGACGGTGGCAGTGGCAGGCTCGGCCTCGGGGGACTCGGCGCCCTCGGCCTCCTCAGCAGCACCTTCGCCCTCAGCAGCACCCTCGCTTGCGGCCTTCTCGGCAGCAAGGCGGGCACGGCGCTCGGCAAAGGTCTCCTTCTTTGCGGGCGCAGCTGTCTCGACGGCATCCTCGTCTGCATCGGAATCGTCATCGACGGCAGTCTTCTTGGGCTTGACCGGGGCCGACGCGGCCTCGCTCACCGGATCGATAATCTCGGACTGAACAACGGCCGTCATCTTTTCCTGCGTCTCGCGGAACTGACGGATGGCACGGCCGATCGTACGGCCCATCTGTGGGAGCTTATCCGGGCCAAACAGCAAAAAGCCGAAGACCACGATGATCGCGAGCTCACCCTCTCCAATACCAAACACACATACCTCCAAGGCTCGATGTGAGTCGAGCCCGCACCGCGCCATTCGGCCGGAACTCGTCTATTCATTCGGTCAAGTATAGCGCCCGGACGCCAAAACGTCCGAGCGCATCACAAACATATGCCAAACGGCACGCCCTTTTGGGGCAAAGATTATGCAGCGGTGATCGAAATCTCCTGGTCGACACCCAACAGCTGGACCACGCGCATCACCGGGGGCTGCACATTGGTGCAGCTAAAGCGCTTGCCGTGGTCGACCGCGTGGTGCGCGGCGCCCACGAGCACGCCAATGCCCGTCGAATCGATGTAGCTCACCTGGGCAAAATCGAGCTCAACGGCCTCGGTGGGCTGCTCGAGCGCCAGGTCGATGGCATTGCGCAGGCTATCGGCGTTAGAGATATCGATCTCGCCGGTTACCTTAATGGTGTAGAGCTCTGGCGTGGGGTTGGTGGAAATACCCAAATCCATGTATATGCTCCTTTACGTATCGAAGGTGCGGATAGTACGGGAAGCCGCGCGTTAGGCGCGCTCGGCACGCGCGAGCTCGGCAGCGACAAGCTTAACGGCCAGCACCAGCACATCGAGCGCGGCCTCCAGGTCCTCGACCGTGGGATAGCTCGGCGCGATGCGGATGTTGGTATCGCGCGGGTCCTTGCCATAGGGCCAGGTAGCACCGGCCGGCGTGAGCTTGACGCCCAGGTCGGCGCAAAGCGCGGCGACCTTTTGAGCCGAGCCCTCGGGACCATCGAAGCTTACAAAGTAGCCGCCGCGGGGGTGCGTCCAGGTGGCGCAGCCCGTGTCGCCCAAGCCCTCGGTGAGCTTGCGCTCGACGGCCTCAAAGCGCGGGCGCAAGAACTCGGCATGCTTTTTCATGTGTTCCTTGACCGCCTCGATGGTGGGAAGGAAGCGCACGTGACGCAGCTGGTTGAGCTTGTCGGCGCTGATGAGGCCGGCCTTCAGGCGCTTGGAGAACTCGGCGATGACCGCGGGGCTCGCACCGATAAAGCCGATACCGGCGCCCGGGAAGGTGATCTTGGACGTCGAGGCAAATGCCACCACGCGGTCCTCGGTGCCCGCCGCGCGAGCGAGGTCAAAGATGTTTGCGAGCTCGTCGGTCTCGTCGTACAGGTCGTGCACGCAGTAGGCGTTGTCCCAGAAGATGCGGAAATCGGGTGCGGCCGTGGGCATCTCAACCAGGCGACGCACGGTGTCCTCGCTAAAGGTGATGCCCGTGGGGTTGGAATACTTGGGCACGCACCAGATGCCCTTGATGGAGTCGTCGGCGGCAACCAGGCGCTCGACCTCGTCCATGTCGGGGCCGTTGTCGGTCATCGCGACGGGGACATTCTCGATACCCAGGTCGGCGGTGATGCCAAAGTGACGGTCGTAGCCGGGAACCGGGCACAGGAACTTGACCTTCTTGCCGTCGTGCGCGGCCTCGTAAGCCTCCCAGGGCTCGCTGCCGCACGAGCCGCAGCGCCAGAACATGCCGGCGATGTCATGCTCGATCAAAAGGCTCGACGAACCCAGTACGAGCGTCTGCTCGGCGGGGCAACCCAAAAACTCCCCCGCTAGCTTGCGCGCCGAAGGAATGCCCTCAAAGCAGCCGTAGTTGGAGCAGTCGACGTTGCCGTCGTGCAGATCGGCATCGGCATTGAGGATATCGAGCATGGGTCGAGAGATGTCCACCTGGGAGGGCGACGGCTTGCCGCGGGCCATGTCGAGCGCCAGACCCTTGGCCTTGACCTCGGCGACCTCGGCTTTGAGTGCCTCGATGGCAGCATCGAGTTCGGTGGTTTCCATCTTCTGGTAGATCGTCTGCATGGGGTGCGACCTTTCGCGAAGCGGTACGTTGCAGTTCGTCTAAGTATAGACCGCCACCGCCGCAACGTTATGAAGCCGTGATAGATTAAGTCCATCGCAATAAATTACGAATCGCCGCGCATGCCGGCGTGGGGCGCCCAAGGAGGCACTATGGAATACGGATCGTTCCAGGCCGAAGAATTCGGCGACCTGCAGCGCCTGGTCGACGGACTGTTTTACGACCGCCACGCCATCGACCGCCTGGATCTGATCGT
>CABUQI010000078.1 GCA_902493545.1 uncultured Collinsella sp.
ATCGTAGTGTCCGAAAGCACGCGCAGGTCGCGAAGCTCGCTGAGCTCGATCGACCTCTGGTCGCGCCCATAGCCTTCGTCACCCATGTCGAGGGTAAGCATCCCGCCTGCATAGCGCACAAAGACACCCTTGCGGATTTCGAGCTCGACCATCTTGGTGCCCTCACAGGAAACCACAAGATCAAACAGGCGGCCCGGCTCCTCAACGGTTTCACCGCCTGTCGCGCGAACGCAGTCGCCGCGCATCCTCTCAATCTCGTGCGCCGGCTGCTGGCAGAGCTTACCATCGCGCATGCTCAGCTCTCGCGGCACCGTCAACGCGCACTGCCACCCGCGCGCCACCGTCGGGTTTTCCGCCGTCGCATCGGGGCAACCCGACCATCCGATCATCAAACACCGGCCTGCAGCATCCTCAAAGGACTGCGGAGCATAGAAATCAAAACCGGCATCGACCATCGGGGGCATGCCCTGCCCGACGATTTTAAAGCTCGGCGCCTCCCAATCGGCCTCGATGGGGAACCACACGCACTGATGCGGATTGCGGTAACGCCAACCATCGGCAGGCACACCCTGCGGACAGCAAACGAGAACAAGCTCACCATCGAGCTCAAACAGATCGGGGCACTCCCACATAAAGCCAAACTTCTCGCCCAGCTCAATACGCGTCGCATAGTTCCAGTCCTCTAGATCGCGCGAGGTATAGACAAGCACGCAGCCGCGGTCGTCTTTCGTACGAGCGCCCAGAACCATGTAGTAGATACCATCGTGCTCAAGGATCTTGGGGTCGCGCACGTGCGTACCGATATCGTCGGGGTAATCGACCGGTCCAACAGCTATGCGCTTCTCGCCCAATTCGTCGGGGTTCTCCGCAACCATATGAATCTGGTTTTGCTCACGACCCGTCAACACGTAGTCGTAATCATCGCGATCAAAATGCTTGACGTTGCCGGTATAGAAGTAGTGAATCTTGCCATCACGTACAAAGGCAGAACCAGAATACGCTCCGTTCGAATCCAAATCGGAATCGGGGAACAGCGCGGGGCCGTGATTCTCGTACGTCACAAAATCCTTTGTCGTCAGATGGTTCCAAAGCACTGGACCGCCATGCGCAGCATCGAACGGATCGTATTGATGATAGATGTGATACGTATCACCAATCTGAACCAAACCGTTGGGGTCGTTGAGCCAGCCAAGCTCAGGCTCCACATGGAACAGGAGCCTATCGGGGTCGGACGCGATGCGACCCGCCGTCTCATCCTGTCCGGTACGCCACTGCTCATAGTCCGCGCGTGTCACCTTATTTTTTTGATTAAACATCGCCATTGGCCTTCTCGTCTATAGGGAAGGACGCTCGACTCACACGAGCCGAACGCCCCTCCTCAAATGGACTTATCCGCACGTTACGCTGAACGGCTCAACTAGAAGCTAACGTCGAAGCCAGCGCCAGCGCCCTCTTCATCGGTGGTCGGAACGCCCTTTGCCTTGTTGTAGGCAAAGATCAAGACGATCGGCACGATAAAGGCGATGAGATTGCCAGCCACATACCACACGAGAGTCTCGGGCGTGACGATGAGCAGGCCAAGCACGCCGGTCAGACCCTGACCGATAGCGCGCACCTCAAAGAGCTTGACGAAGGCACCGCCGCAGCCTGCACCGATGCATGCGCAGATGAACGGAATGATCGAATAGCGCATGTTTGCAGCAAAGATAGCGGGCTCGGAGATTCCGACCAGCGTCGGGATAAAGGACGACATGCAGATGTTGCGCTCTTTGGAGTGTTTCTTGTGAATGAGGTACATACCGATGGCGCCGCCGCCCTGGGCGATGATGGAAACCGACCAGATGGCCTGGATGTAGTTGAAGCCGGTCGTGGCAACGAGGTTGGCCTCGATACCCTGGATGAACTGATGCGTACCGGTAACGACGAGCGGCTGCAGGAACGCGGCGAAGACAAAGGCACCAAAGACGCCCATCCTGTTGTACAGGATATCGATTACGCCGGCGAGGACGTCGCCGATCAGGTTGCCGAGCGGGCCGAACACGGTGAACAGGGCGACGTTAGCAAGAATCAGGGTAACGGTCGGGACAAAGACGAAAGAAACGACCTCGGGGATGTACTTCTGGGCAATCTTCTCGACCTTGGCCATAAACCAGGCAGTCAGGATTGCGGGGAACACACCGCCCTGGAAAGCAACCATGGGAATGGATAGCGGACCGAAGTTCCAGTACTCAGCACCCGTCGGGTCCATAACGAACGTGTTGCGGTTCATAAGGCTCGGGTGAACCATGACGATACCGACGAGGATGCCCAGGATCGGGTTACCGCCAAAACGCTTGACCGCGCTGTACATAACCAGGACAGGCAGGTAGTCGAACGTGGTGGCGATAATGGCAAAGAAGCTTGCGAGGTTCTTGAGGAACTCGCTGTGATCGGCGAGGCTGCCTTCCATGCCAAAGAGGCCGTTGGCAACGATCAACGACTTAAGGCCGATGATGATTGCAGCGCCGACGAAGGCGGGAATGATGGGGATAAAGATGTCCGAGAATACCTTGAGGACCGAGAAGAACTTGCCCTTCTTGTCCGCCTCGGCGCCCTTGACCTCGGAAGCACTGATCTCCTTAACGCCCGTCAGAGCCATAAACTCATCGTAAACCTTGTTGACGGTACCGGTACCGAAGATGATCATGAGCTGGCCGCTGTTGTACAGCACGCCCTTGACGCCATCGATGTTCTCGAGCTCGGCCTTGTTGTATTTGCTCGTATCCTTGAGCACCAGACGCAGACGGGTCACGCAATGCGTGGCGCCCTCGATGTTCTCCAGTCCGCCGACGTTGTCGACGACTTGCTGGGACACTGCCTTGTAGTCCATGTTCCTCTCCATTCCTTTTCTAAATCATAAAACGGTTCGTTGCCGCTACAGAGACGCGATCGTTGCGTTTGCGCACTTGAGCGCACCGTCAGTGACGGTAAGCGCCACACCCTGGCCCTGCTTGTTGCAGAAGCGAGCGTTGAGCGCAACGTCATCGACAAAGATGGTCGCGATGTCGTCGTCGACGACCAGACGCACATGGTGAGTGCCCTCGCCCTTAAAGAACAACGGACGCTCGAGGCCCATGTTGTTGACCTGGAACCACGGGTACTGGGGAGCCGGCGTGAACTCGAGCTTGCCCTCGCGCAGGTTGGCGCGGAACTCATAGGCAAGACCGGTCTCGGCGTCCTCGGCGAACTTGACCGAGAAGCCGGCAGCGTTACCGCCGAGCTCAATGTCGGCATCGAGCAAGTAGGTGGAGCCGGCATCTGCGGCGAGCACCTGCTCGACCTTGCCCGACTCGCAGGAAAGCTCAAAGGTCTCGACTGCCTTAGCCTCGCCAAAGGCGCCAAGCATGCTGTCGGGGAGCTTGGTGCCGAGCGTTCCGTCGGCACGCTGAACGATCTCGAGGGGCATAAAGGTGCCACCCCATAGGTAAGAGCTGGGGTCGCCGCCCTCGTCACGCGTAGGAACCCAACCAAAGAGAACGCGACGCTCGCCATCGAATGCGGTGCGAGCGGCGTAGTACGCGCGGCCGTCGAAGGAGTCGTCAGCGGGGGTAATCCAAGGACCGTTGATGGACTTGGACATGCGGTAACGGGTCTTGTTGCCGTCGCTGTACTCGGAAAAGACGAGGTACCACCAGTCGCCCATCTTAAAGAGATCAGGCATCTCGAACATGGTGTACAGGCCCGGATTCCACCAGTCGCCCTGGAACTCCCAGGTATCCAGGTCCTTGGAGGTGAACTTGACCAGGCGGCCGGTCATCAGACGCTTGTCCTCGCCCACACGCGTGCCGAGGATGAGCATGTACTCTTCGTTCTCCTCATCCCAAAGCACAAAGGGATCGCGCCAGTTGCGGTCATCGTAACCCTCCTGGGGCGGAAGCAGCGTCTCGGCGATGTTCTTCTCCCACTTGACGGCGTCGTCGCTCGTTGCATGAAGAAGAACCTGCTTCATCAAACGTGCGCGGACCTTATCGCGATTGCAACCAGTGTAGAGCGCATGGTACTTGTCGCCCACCTTAAACACCGTGCCGGCATAAATGTACTGGTCGACTTCCTCGTCGCCGCCGCGCTCAAGGCTCTCGCCAAAGTCCTTGTAGTTGACGAAATCCTTGGTCGTAGCGAGTGCCCAGCCAAACGGCTCTCCGAAAGGTTCGGGGTTACGCGTGTCACGCTGATGATAGAGATAGAACGTGCCGTCCTCGCCGTACGGCATGATGTCGCCTACCCAAATTCCCTCAGGCTGGTAATACACCTTGTGCATCCGAGACTTCCTTTCCACGACATACTAACTCGGTACAATGGCAAGATATGTCAATCGTTTTCATATGTCAAACGTTTTCACACCAATACGTCTTTTCGCAGTTCCAGTCGTCGGCAAACGGTTGACATATGCCGGTGAACGGTCATCAGAGGCGTTTGAGGAATTCTTTTGGCACGGGATGAACTACGCGGTTTTGCCCCCAATGAGTTCAACGGGGAGCTTGATATTCGATTCGGGATTATCGCCGTTAATAAGAGCGATGATGGATTGCGCCGCGAGCTCTCCGATGCGATCGATATCTTGACGTACGGTTGTTAAGTCAGGCATAAACGTCATAGTTCGGCGGGCACCATCCGCGCCCACGACCTTAATATCGTCCGGAGCGCTCAAGCCGCGCTGCTTCATCACGTTGAGACAGATGGCCGCCATCGTATCGTCTCCCGCAAAGATGCCGTCAATATCGGGGTTCTCATCGAGGATCTTCGCAACGACCGCGCCCTTTTCGTCGTCGGGCTTAACGAACTCAACCTCACGGACAAGCGCGGACAAACCGGCCTGCTCAACAACATCGAGGTAGGCATCGGTACGCTTATTGGCAGGCATGCGCATGCGGCTATTGCTGCGCAGGCACAGGATACGCCTGCAGCCGTCATCAATCAGACGGCGCGTGGCGAGCTCGCCAATGCCATAGCTGTCACTTGCAATCTGGACAGAGCCCTCGCCAAGATCGCAGTCGATGCCAACCAGGCTCAAGCCCATCTCGGCATATGCCTCGGCACCGATATTGAGGGAGTTGACGATGACGCCGTCGACCATATTGCGGCGGAGCATGTCGATATAGGAACGCTCAAGATCAGGTCGATTGGCGCTGTTGCACAGCAACATCTTAAAGCCGTTTTCCGCTAACGTGCGCTCGACCGCCTGCACAACCTGAGCATGGAACGGGCTGCTCACAAAGGGAACAATCATGCCGATAAGGTTCAGGCGGCCATTGAGCATGGCACGGGCGATATCGTTGGGCGTGTAATTGATGCGCTCCATCGCCGCATGGACTTTATCGCGGGTTTCCTGGCTAATGTAGCCGCGATTATTAAGCACGCGAGATACCGTAGTAGGCGAAACCCCCGCCACCGCTGCAACTTCCTTGATGCCAGGCTTAGCCGTATCCTTAGAACGAGCACTCTCGCGAGCCATAGCACCCTCCCCCATCAACATGTCATACGTTTACATACGAACAAAGCATACCCCAACAACAGCGGGAAGACGGTAACAGTACAAGTAAGTAAACGACTCATCCAAATAATTAGGAGAGTTCCGCCTAAAGGGTGACTCCGAAGAACCCCGCTTGGCCGTTTTTGGGTTATTTTCCAAAACATCCCGCAGGACGCAAAGAGGCCCCGCCGCGCAACGCGCGCAGCGGAGCCTCTTTGCATGTCCGAGGACGTTTTGGAAAATAACCCAAAACCGGCCCCAGTAACCCTGCGGGAGTTAAATCCCTTTAGAACTTGTTGTGGAAGGTACGCGAAATGACCTCGTCCTGCTGCTCCTTGGTGAGCGTGTGGAAGTTCACGGCATAGCCG
>CABUQI010000079.1 GCA_902493545.1 uncultured Collinsella sp.
GCAGCCAGCCCTCGCGACGCTCCATCGCAAACGGGTCGGTGTTCCAGCCGGGGCCAGCGGGTACCACGTCAACATGGCAGATAGTCGCGAGCTGTTTGTCGCCGCGGCCCGGGATATCGGCGATTCCCACATAGCCCTCGTCGTCGCTCGTCTGATAGCCGAGCTTTTGCGCAATGCCGAGCGCGCAATCGAGCGCATCACGGACCGGACGGCCAAACGGCGCACCGAGCTCCGCATTGGCAGCAACGGCCACGGACGGATAGCTCACCAGCTGTTCGATATCGGCAACGACATCTTCCCAGACCTCGTCGACATACTCGGTAACGCTCTGCTCCACCTGATTCATGGACGACCTCCTTACCAATGAGCGACGGATACGCCCGCCCCTCACATTACGTCTATTAGATAGCGAAAAGTTTAGCAAGCTCGGCCACCGAGTGCACCACCGCATCGGCGCCCGCTGCCTCGTGCTCCCCCGGCGCCGCCGCACCCGAATAAATGCCGATGCACGGCACGCTCATCGCGTGCGCGCCTTCCACGTCGTTAAAGCGATCGCCGATCATCACGGCATCGCCCGCCGTCGCGCCGAGCGCCGCCAGGGCATCGCGAACCGAATCCGCCTTGGTCTCGCGCCCCTGCGGCGGATTCATGCCAACCACGACTTCGAACTGGCAAAGCCCCAGTTCATGCACCATATCGATGCACTTCGCCTCCATGCGCGACGTCGCCACGGCCATACGCTTGCCCCGGGCGGTCAACCCATCCAGCAGCTCGAGGATCCCATCGAACACGGGGTACTCCTCCGGTCCCAGCTCATCAAAAAAGGCGCGGTACTCGTCGGCCACCACAAGCGACTCCTCGCGGGAAAAGCCGTAAAAGTCGTGAAAGCTTTTCCACAGGGGCGGCCCGATCATGCGACGTAGGTCGCCCATCTGCGCCTCCGAAAACCCGCGCGCAGCCAGCGTCTTGCGCGTCGAGGTCATCACCGCCCGGCCCGTATCGGCCACCGTGCCGTCAAAATCGAACAGCACAACCGGCCGCTCGCATAGCTGCAATGCCGCCATCGGCATCCCTCTTCCCCAGTTGATGATTTCCACACCGACACTTCAAACTGTTGACTATTCAACAATTGAACCTAGTAATGTGGAACGACTCTACTATACTTGTCGCACTTTGCTCTCAGAAGGCGGCGCGCAAGCGCCCCAACGAAAGGTGCAATTATGTCTTTTGCCATCATAACCGACTCCACGTCGGACATCTCCCCCGCCCACGCTCAAGAGCTCGGCATTTACGTGATTCCGCTGCATGTGATTATCGAGGGCGAGGACCTGCTCGACCAGGTGCAGATTACCGCCGAGGAATACGTCGCGCGCATGGCCGGCTCCGAGCAACTGCCGCACACCTCGCAGCCGAGCGCCGGCGAGTTCAAGGCACTCTTTGACCGCGTGCTCGCCGACGGCCATGATAGCGCCATCTTTATCTCACTGTGCAGCGAGTGGTCCGCCTGCTATGCCAACGCCAGCCTGACGGCCGAAACGCACGAACTCGACGTGCGCTGCATCGACTCGCGCACCGGCTCGGGTGCCGAGGGCCTGCTGGTGGAGTACGCGCTGGCCATGCGCGAGGACGGCCGCAGCCTGGACGAGACCGAGGCGCAGATCCGCGCGACGCTGCCCGACGCCCACCTGCTGCTGATTCCCCGCACGCTCGAGAACCTCGTTAAGAACGGCCGCGCGCCCAAGCTCGCCGGCCAGCTCACGCAGATGCTCAACATTCGCCTGGCCGTTTCGCCGGAGTGGAAATCGGGCGAGATCAAGGCCATCAAGAAGGGCCGCGGCGCCAAGCGCATCGTCGTCAACACCATGGCCGACTGCCTCGCGTTTTTGGCTGAGCATCCGGGTTCAAGCGTGCGCGTGCTCACGACCGGCGCCGCCGAGGAGCAAGAGCTCGTCAGCCAAGCGCTCGCAGGCCAAGACTATGTAGACGCCGGCACCGGCCCCATCGGCTGCACCATCGCCACCCATGTAGGCATCGACGCCATCGCCATCAGCTACTGCCCCCGCTACCAGCCAACTCACTAGGGACGCCCACATCAGTTGCGGTGGAATAGGGACTGTTTTTGGCGTATGGCCACAAATCAATCCCTATTTCACCGCAACTTCTTTTGCTGAGCCATCCATATACAAGATATGCAGACGATCGGCGCATTCCCAGCTGTTTGGGGGAGCTTCGACTAGCCCCTAGCGGTACCCGGTGGGCAAAAAATGGCAAATATGAGTACTGTCATAAATTTAGTAACAGCAAAATTTCGCTGAATTGCCCGCTCCCACCGATTTCAAGCTCCATAAAGCCCCGAATTGTCGTGTTTAGGGGGGGGTGAATATATTAAAACTCAGTCAATTGGTCTTAGATACTTCTCAAATGATATGAGACTGACCGAGCAACAGTACTCATATTTGCCATTTTTGCCCACCGGGTCTGAATGTCCGCTCTTTACGCCTCCGGCTACCCATATGACCGCAAACCCTGATTATCAAGGGCCGTCGCGCGCCTTGGTATCGACCAAAAGCCGCTCGCAGAATAATCCCTTGCCATTAGCAAACTTGAATCGAAATTACATATCCCAAAAAGCCGTAATGCCGTACCCTCGTCTCAACAACTCCAATACAAGGACGGCATTCAAATGGGCAACGCCATGCATCAATACGCCCTCTTTGGGACCGCACAATTTAAATACGATCAGACGATCACACATATATCGGACCAACACCGACAAATCGTCATTTGCAACAACGGTTCAGACGTACGCTACGCAACGCTAGAAGAGTGGGAAGAAGCTGGCGCTTTGTTCGATGAACGAGCGCAAATCGAGGGCATCGTCACCAGCGCGAGCCCAGCACGCGATAAACTCGAGCTCTTTCGCAGTCTCTTTACCGGGCGCAAAGATGTTTACGCTCATGGATATCGCAGAAAGGACGGGGGCATTGGCTATACGCCTGCTTGTGCTAATGAGTGGGAGCCAGGAATTTGCCCCAAAGCAGCCCATCAAAGAGTTAAATGTGTAGAATGCAGCAATCGCGTCTTCCCGGAATTAAGCGATGCCGCAATCATTGCTCACTTTAAAGGCAACGATGACCGGTTCCGCGATGTCCTCGGGCAATATGTTCTCGATAGGAACTGCAACACGAAAGTTCTCGTCATCGATTTTGACAAAGCGGACTGGAAAGAGGCAACAAATGCCGTACGGCTTGTTGCAATACGACGGGGCATTAACGCCGCCGTTGAGCGCTCAAGGTCCGGCAACGGCGCCCACATCTGGTTTTTCTTCCTCGAGCCAATCAGCGCAAAGGCTGCCCGAGAGTTTGGAAGTTGCCTCATAACCGAAGCTGCGGCGCATAATAAGACAATCACGTTCGAGGCCTTTGATCGAATGTTACCCGCTCAGGCCACTATTCCCGATGGAGGCTTCGGAAACCTCATCGCACTCCCCTTTCAAGGCAAGGCGCAACGTGAAGGAAATAGTGTATTTGTAGACGAACAATTCAAGCCCTTTCCCGACCAATGGCTCTATCTATCACAAGTCCAGCTGATTCCGCGCTCGACGGTGCAAGATCTGATTGAGGCCCCTGGAAACAACCCACACGGACCAGCAACAACTACGGTGGCAAACAAGGGCAAACGGTATGCCCAAAGACCACGAAAGCGACTACCACTCACATCGCGGGACTTTCCCTCATCGCTGCCCGTTATTCAAGCCGATATGCTGTACATTCCCGAGAAGTCTCTGAGTCCAGCAGCTCAAATGGAAATCCGCGGACTTGCGACATTTGCCAATCCGGCATTCTATCGCGCGCAGTCCATGCATCAATCAGTATTCGGCAAACCGCGACTCATAGACCTTAGCGAACTGAGAGATGGTCATGTTGCAATTCCCCGGGGCTGCAAAACTCAACTTGAGCAGCTAGTTCAAGAGACCGGCGTTACCGCCCACTATTCAGACGAGCGCAAATCGGGTAATCCGATTGTTATGGCATTTAAAGGAGTCCTTCGCCCTGAGCAGCAAATCGCCGCTGATCAGATGCTCATATACGAAGACGGAATCATGTCCGCACCGACAGGCTTCGGTAAAACAGTCGTCGGAGCTTATCTTATTGCATCCATTGGTCTTCCAACGCTCGTCATCGTTCCCAAAACCGCACTCATAACCCAATGGAAATCGCAGCTCGAGCGATTTATCGACATTACGGACAACAGGGAGCCCGTCCGAACCCCAAAAGGACGAATCAGCAAAAGGCAGCCTCCGGTCATCGGACAAATAGGAGGAGGCAAAATGGCCGTAAGCGGCCTCGTCGACATCGCTTCGTTCCAGTCGTTATCTGGCAAAGACCGCCAAACCGGAGAGCCGATAGTTAAGGGCCTTGTTCGTAATTACGGCCTCATTATCTGCGACGAATGCCACCATGCCGCCGCACCACAGCTCGAGCTTATTCTCAAGTCCGCCCCGGCCAAATACGTATACGGCCTTTCTGCGACGCCCGAACGATCCGACGGCCTTACGCGGGCGCTCTCCATGCTCTGCGGCCCGCTCCGTTATGTTATCGATCCAAAAGCGCAAGCGATTCAGCAGGGCATCCAGCGCATCGTACGGCCTCGTTTTACTGGAATTCGACTACCCGCCTACGAGCCAGGTGCAAACTTCAATCAGATTCTCGACCTGCTGTGCACGCATGCAGCTAGAAACGAATTGATTGTCAACGACGCTATTGAAGCTGCGTCAAACGGCCGGCATCCGCTCGTGCTGACTAAAAGGAAAAAGCATGCCGAGGAGCTGTTCGGGATGCTCAAAAACCAAGGACACGAACCCGTTCTCCTGACCGGGGAAATCGACGCCAAAGAAAGAAAAACGATACTGAGCAGTCTTCCCCGCTTCGAGCATGAACATCGAATCATCGTCGCCACCGAAAGCCTTTTGGGCGAGGGCTTCGATCTGTCCTACCTTGACACTCTACTCATTGCCACGCCGATATCGTGGGACGGCAGCATCACACAGCAGGCAGGCAGGCTCCATAGAAGCCACGAGGGCAAGCGACGGGTTGAGATATTCGACTACGTTGATTTATCTATACCCATGCTCGCCCGCATGTACCAGAAGAGACTCAAGACCTACGCCAAGCTCGGGTACGAAGTCTACGTGACCGGAGGCAGCGAGCAGTCCGATCAAAACATTCTCATAGAACCGGCTAATGCCGTAGAGACTCTGGTTGAAGACATCGTTGGCGCCGCCAAGAGTATCTTCATTGCCGCGCCCTACGCATCCGCCGCCTGCCTCGCAAAGCTCGGCGATGCAATCAAAGGTGCCACTGCCCGAGGGATTGCTCTTGAGTTTTTCATTGCCTCGACTCCGCGCGAAGATGCAAGCGAGACTTTGGCAGAAATGAACGTCGAGCATGCCATTAGAGCAGAAGGACGTTTGTGTGCAGCGATAATTGACGAAGAAACTATCTGGTACGGAACGATCCCGCTACTAGCTTTCCCCAAGAAAGAAGACTGCAGCATCAGGTTCAAAAACAGCGAGATCGCAGCGGAGCTCTTAGACGAAATCAACCACAAGGGAAAGCCAGATGCCACGTCAACAGGCAGGACATCCCCACCATTTGCGGTGGAATAGGGACTGTTTTTTGGCGTATCAGCCGCCAATCAATCCCTATTCCACCGCAAGTTAAAAGCGAGTGGCTAGCTCAGTGGGCCCTGGAACAGTTCCTCATGCGAGCCCATTCTGACCAGTCGGATCACAGGGTTAGTCTTATGGGGAAGATAAAGAACGACCACATCGACCAAGCCATCGGATA
>CABUQI010000080.1 GCA_902493545.1 uncultured Collinsella sp.
CCAACCTGACCGAGATTAACGGCCTGCTGGGTACGTCCTTTACGACCGATGATGTGGATGCCCTGCGCGAGGCGCTTGCCTCCGATGGACGCTTTGCCGGTATTCCCTGGGTTGTCGTTTCGATGGGCGCAGCCGGTTCGGTGGGTTTCCATGAGGGCCGCGCGTTCCGCGCCAAGACGCCCGCGATTGCGGCTGTGAACGCGACGGGTTCCGGTGACTCGACCATCGCCGGCTTTGCGCATGCCATTGCTGCTGGTGCCGACGATGTCACGGTGCTCAAGACCGCCAATGCCTGTGGCAAGCTCAACGCCATGGATCCTAAGACCGGTCACCTGGTCATGGACCGCTGGGACGAGGTCTACAACAGCGTTGTCGTGACTGAACTGTAGGGTTACGCGGTTTTACCAAACCGCGTAACGGCGCGACGCTGCAAACGCCCCTAAGCGGCAATCTGACGTTCAATCGTCGGGCATGACCAAAAGGTCAATGCCCTCCTCTTTCACGTCACCTTGCTCGCTTAGGGGCGTTTTCGCTGTCGTTGCCAAGACACCGGCGTTGCCTTGGTCGCAAGTAGTCATTGGGGACGCTCTTTAATGACTAGTCGTTTAAGAACGCCCCTTAAGAATGACCCCAATGACTACACTCAAAAACGGCGCCCGTCGGTGATGTTGCCGGCGGGCGCCGTTGTCGTGTAGACGCTATTTGTTGAGTGCGTGCGTTCGAGCTCGCATGCTATAGCGAGTCGATAAAGCGCTGTTGGGCGGCGCGGCCGGCTTCGTCCCACTTAAAGACGCCGGCGTTGTCGAGCACGTGGCCAAACACCACGCCGACCTCTTCGTGCAGGATGTCGATGGCGTTGTCGGCCGTAAGCTCGTCGGCGCGGCGGGCAAAGACGTCCTCAGCCCATGCGGCGTGGCTGCGGCAAAGGTCGTCGCCCTCGAGCGCGCCGGCAAGGTCGTAGCTGGCATCTGCCTTGGCCGCCAGCAGGTGCTCGCGGACAGCGCCGAGCTCGGGAACCAAGCGCGGCGGCAAAATGGCCAGGCCCATGACCTCGATCAGGCCGATGTTCTCCTTTTTGATGTGGTGGTACTCAGCATGCGGATGGAATACGCCCAGCGGATGCTCGTCGGTCGTGATGTTGCAGCGAAGCGCCAGGTAGGCCTCGTAGATTTCGCCGCCGGCGTTGCCGCGGGAGTCCACGCGGCGAATGACGGGCGTCACGGTGTTGTGGGCCACGCCGTCGGCCGTGTGTGCGATGACGCCAACCGACTCATCGGTCCACTCGCGCCAGGCAAGGATAATCTTCTCGGCGGCGTCGAGCAGCTGGGCGCGGTCGTGCGATCGTAGTCGCAGCACCGAAAGCGGCCACTGTAACACGGTACCGATGACCTGGTCAAAGCCCGGCACGCTAAACTGCGAGACCTCGGCGGCGTGCATCATGGGGAACTCGTGCGCGCCGCCCTGGAAGTGGTCGTGCGACAGAATCGAGCCGCCCACGATGGGCAGGTCGGCGTTGGAGCCAATGAAGTAGTGCGGGAACAGGTCGACAAAGTCGAGCAGGCAGGTCAGCCCCTTGCGGTCGACGTGCATCGGACGATGCTCGGAGCTCATGGCAATGCAGTGCTCGTTAAAGTACGCGTACGGGCTGTATTGGAAGCCCCAGCGCTCGCCGTCGAGCTTAATGGGGATAACGCGCAGATTCTGGCGGGCGGGATGGGCGCCGCCGTCGGCTGCAGCGGAGCGTCCGGGATAGCCTTCGTTTTCGATGCAGAGCTGGCAGGCGGGATACTTCTCGCCCGTGTTTTTGGCGGCGCCGGCCGCGGCAATATCGCGCGGGTCCTTTTCGGGCTTTGACAGGTTGATGGTAATCTCGAGGTCGCCCCAGTTGGTGGGGGTGCTCCATTTGATGTTGCGCGCGATGGCGGCACGGCGCACGTAGCCGGCGTCGCAGCACAGGCCGTAGAACCAGTCGGTCGCGGCGCGGGGCTCGTTGACGCCCATGCGTCCGTTGAACTCCTCGTTTACAACCGAAGGCCTTGGCATGAGCGCGCCCATGATGCGCATGGCGATGCGGTCGCGGCCCGATGCCGTGTCCTCGGCGGCGCCGTTGGCAACAGCCGCCTCGGCAAGCGCGGCAAGTGTGCCTTCAAGGTCAAAGTTGGGCAGGGTGTCGGGGTGCAAGAGCGAGAGTTTTTCGGCCTGGAGCGCCCAGGCCATGTCGAGCGCCGGGCCCGTAGCACCGATGCACTCGAGAATGGTGTTATACGCCCAGATGCGATCGTCCTGGCCGATCATCGATCGGTGGATAGCGTACTCGATCAGGTTCTGCGCGGCCTCGCGCACGTCAGTCATTACAGCCATGCCGCGTAAGCCCCCTTGTCAGAAATTGCGTAGTGGCGGGCAGAGCCCTCGCCCAGCCAGCCGTTCATCTTGGTGATAAAGGTGTCGACCAGGTCGAGCGGCACGAAGGCCTGGATGGTGCCACCAAAGCCGCCACCGTGGATACGGACGGCGCCACGGCCGTCGAGCACGTGCTCGGCCAGTGCCAGGGCATACATCGAGGGCTGCTCGGAGCCCAGCTTGGCAACGACATTCTGTAGGTACATGGCAGAGCTGGCGCCGGACTCGCGCGTCAGGACCAGGAACTGATCGATGTCGCCGGCGTTCAGGGCAGCCCAGCGCTTATCGACCAGGCCGTTTTCGTACCAGTAGTGAACGGCGCGCAGGCAGGCGCGGTCGCCCAGCTTGGCGCGCAGCTCGGGGAGCTTGGCGTCAAAGTCGGCAACGTTTACCTCGCACAGGCGTGCCTTGCCAAACTCGGCGGCAACGTCCTGCATCTCGCGCGGAACGGCGGCGTAGTCGTCGGTGGCGGCCACGTGGTCGGCACCGACCTTAACGAGCACGAGCGCATAACCGTGATCCTCAAAGTTGAGCTCGAGCTTCTGGGTTTTAGGCTGAGCCTGGTCCTCAAAGTCCATGTAGGCGAGGCCGCCCAGGCACACAGCGGCCTGGTCCATCAGACCGCAGGGCTTGCCGTAATAGTTGTTCTCGGTGCGCTGGCTCATCTGGGCGAGCGCGACGGGCTCGATGGCGGGTGCGCCCCAGAGCGTCTCCATGGCGCGACCGTATGCCGCCTCGACAGCAGCGGAGCTCGAAAGACCGCCGCCCGAGGGGACGGAGCAGGTGAAGGCAAAGTCGAAGCCCTGGGGCTCAACGCCCAGAGCAGCGATTTCGTGGGCCATGCCGCGGACGAGGCTCGCGGACGTGCCCTTCTCGGACTCCTGAACGTCTAGCGTGTCGAGCGCGATCTCAAACGTGGGATAGCCCTCGTCGGCTACGCGAACCTTGTTGGAATCGGTTGCCACGGCGATGCCGTCGACGGCGACATCGAGCGAGCCGGCGATAACGTGGCCACCCTCGTGGTCAGTGTGGTTGCCGCTGATCTCGGAGCGGCCGGGCGCGTGCACGTAGAGCACCTGGCGGTCGCCGATGGGGCCAAACTCCTCCTCGAACAGCTTGGTGAGCGTGGCGAATGTCTTTTCGTCGGGGGTGGTCATGGGAGTCCTTTCCTTGGCGCGCCCGGGTGGGTTTTGCGTCGTTATGAGTACGTTAACAACTTAAAGCGGCATGAACCAAGTGTTCACGATACCGCACGTTACGGGCTATGTTAACGTACTCATAACACATCGCTTGTCACTTTTTGAGAATCTGGTAATCGGTAGAAATACAGCCGTGAACGGTACTGCCGTATGGACTTATAAAGCAGAAGAGATGCAGGTCGAAAAAGTAGAGTACGTTAACATGCGTCCGACGATAGCGGGCCTCGGCGCGGGATGTATTTCTGCCCGGGCCGGCATTCACGCTATTCAGATCTCGCAAGGGTGAAGGTGATCCTGTGGCAAGGCGCCCGTCCAACGATACCAGTTCGCGTCCGGTCTCCATGGCCGACGTCGCCCGCGCTGCCGGCGTTTCGCAGCAGACGGTCTCGCGCGTTGCCAACGGCTTGCCCAATGTGAACGAGCAGACGCGCCAGCGCGTACAGGCCGCGATGCAAGAGCTCGGCTTTCGTCCGAGTTATGCTGGTCGCTCGCTGCGCGACGGCCGTTACCATTCGGTCGGCCTGTGCGTCAACGATGTCACCAAGTTTGGCAACCTCTCAATGATCGACGGCATCGCCAGCGCTGCTCGCGAGCATAATTGCGCTATCACGCTGGTCGAGATGTCCAAGACCGAGGAGTTTTCGCTTGCCGAGGCCACGCGTCGTATGGCCGCATTGCCGGTGGACGGCATCATCATCGGCATGAGCCGCATGGCGCCCGATTTTGAGACGTTTGATCCACTGCCGGGCATTGGCACGGTTATCGTCACCATGTACGCGCACCCGCGGGTGACCACGGTCGACTCCGATCATTACGGCTGCTCGCTCTTGCTTATGGATCATCTGTTTGAGCTGGGGCACGAGCAAATTCGCTATATTGGCGGCCCGTCGTTCTCGGTCGACGAACAATTTCGTCGCGCCGGTTGGCAGGATGCGCTCGAGCGTAAACACATCGAGCCGGCAGTGCCGCTCGAGGGCGACTGGTCTGCCAACAGCGGCTACGAGGCCGGCAGGTACCTGGCCGAGCACGATCGCACCATGACGGCGATTTACGCGGCAAACGATCAGATGGCAAATGGCGCGATTGCCGCGCTGCGTGATAGCGGTCTGCGCGTGCCCGAGGACGTGAGCGTGGTGGGCGTCGATGATTCGCTCGATGATTTTGTAGCACACAACGAGCTCACGACCGTGCGATTCGATCTACATCAGCGCGGACGCGAGGTGTTTGAGCATGCGGTTCCCGAGGCGGGTACGGCGGGCAAAACCGTTGCCATTCGTATTCCCGGCCAGCTCATTATTCGGCATAGCACGGCGATACCACACTCATAGTTTGCGCAGGTAAACGGCGATTTATCGTATTTCAATAACAATCGGTATGGATGCTGGCAGATAACAGTTGGGATACTGCCGAGTGTTATGATAGACGGGTTCTTTTGTCTATCTAGGAGGCTTTGCCTGATGGAGATCACCAAGGATATCCGCTACATCGGTGTCGACGATCACGACATTGACCTGTTCGAGGGCCAGTACGACGTGTCCGAGAACGGTATGGCATACAACAGCTACGTTATCTTGGGCGATAAAATCGCCGTCGCCGATTCGGTCGACGGTGGTTTTGTCGACGAGTGGCTCGACAACCTCGAGGTTGCGCTCGATGGACGTACGCCCGACTACCTGGTTATCCATCACATGGAGCCCGATCACTCCGCCGGTATAGCCGCCTTTATGGAGCGCTATCCCCAGGCGCAGATTGTTGCCAGCATGGGTGCTTTCCGCATGATGGTCAACTACTTTGGCACCGACTTCCCCGAGCGTAAGATGGTCGTCAAAGAGGGCGACGTTCTCGACCTGGGCGGCCACAGCCTGACCTTTATCGGCGCCCCCAACGTTCACTGGCCCGAGGTGCTCTTCTCCTACGAGTCCACCGACAAGGTGCTTTTTAGTGCCGACGGCTTTGGCAAGTTCGGCGCCAACGACATCGAGGATCCGGAAGGGTGGGCCTGTGAGGCTCGCCGTTACTACTTTGGCATCGTCGGTAAGTTCGGCAAATTCGTGCAGGCCGTGCTCAAAAAGGCCGCCGACCTGGACATTCAGATTATCTGCCCGCTCCACGGTCCCGTACTGACCGAGAACCTGGGCTATTACCTCGACACCTATAACACCTGGTCGAGCTACC
>CABUQI010000081.1 GCA_902493545.1 uncultured Collinsella sp.
GAGCCTGCCGTCTGCAAGCGGTGATGAGGTGAGCAGGACCCTGCCCGCCGGCAGCTCCACGGGTGCTGCACCGAAGTTCGTCACACACGTCCAGCCGTTATCGCGGCGATAGGCGATGACGCCGCCCTCAGCGCCCTCGGCACCATCCGCAAGACCGGTGCGCCCGTCAAGATCGAGCCACGCAAGATCGTTGGCGCACCCGCGCAGCTTGCGCCGCAGCCAGAGGGCGTCACGATAGAGCGCAAGCATCGATGTCGGGTCCGCTTCTTCCTTATCGGCAGCATAATCGGAAAACCATGCAGGCTGCGGCAGATGGGGCGCTGCATCGGCGTCTGCCGGCGAAAACCCAAACGATCCGCCATGCGCGGGATCGTCCGCCGCCACCCACGGCAGGGGCACACGACAGCCGTCGCGCCCCTTCTCACGCTTCGGTCCGTGCGTATTGGTCGCAGTAGGGTCTTCGAGTGCAGCCCACGGGATATCAGCCACCTCAAAAAGGCCGAGCTCCTCACCCTGATACACGTATGCCGAGCCCGGAAGCGCCAGTTCAAGCAAAAGGGCCGCCCGCGCGCGGCGCTCGCCGAGTTCACGGTCCTCGTCATAAGACGACCCGTCGCGTAAGAGCCAGTCGAGCGCAATCTGGTGGTAGCGCGTCGCCTTGATTTGCGGCAGGGCATAGCGTGTCGCCACGCGCGGCACGTCGTGGTTGGAGAGTACCCAGGTCGAGGCGGAATCGGATTCGACGGCTGCCTTCAAGCCCTTCTCGATTGCAGTGTGCATGTCATCATAGGTCCAAGTGGCCTTGGCAAACTCAAAGTTGAATGTCTGGCCAAGCTCGCTGGGACGCGCGTAGAGATACTGGCGCTCGGGCAGCACCCACGCCTCGGCAACGGCACTGCGCGGCGGACTATAGCGGTCGAACACGCGGCGCCACTCGCGATAGATCTCGTGGACCTCATTGCGGTCCCACAGCGGATGGGTGCCGTCGTCAACCATGTCATCGCCCTCGGCGAGATGCCACCGGTCGAGGTCATCGCGGTCGAGATCCTTGGCGAGACCCTGCGCCACATCAATGCGAAAGCCGTCGACGCCTCGATCGCTCCAAAACGCCAGGACGTCGCAAAAGAGCGCATGAACCTCGGGGCATGACCAGTCAAAGTCCGGCTGCTCGGGCGTAAACATGTGCAGATACCACTGACCGTCCGCAACACGCGTCCATGCGGGGCCGCCAAAGTTGGCATTCCAATTGGTGGGAGGCAGCTCGCCATGCTCGCCGCGACCATCGCGGAAGATATAACGGGCGCGCTCGGGCGATCCGGGGCCGGCGGCAAGAGCGGCTTTGAACCAGGGGTGCTGGTTGGATGAATGGTTGGGCACGATGTCGACGATGACCTTGATGCCGCGCGCGTGAGCCGCAGCGATCATGTCATCGAAGTCGTCAAGCGAGCCGAGACGCGGGTCGACATCGCAGTAGTCCGCCACATCATAGCCGCCATCGACAAGAGGCGATGGGTAAAACGGGCTCAGCCAGATGGCCTCGATACCCAGCCGCTCAAGATAGTCCATCTGCTGGGTAATGCCCGCGATATCGCCCAGACCCGAACCAGTCGAATCCTTAAACGAACGCGGGTAGATCTGATAGATCGCGACATCGGACATCCATGAGCGCGAAGAAGACTTTTCTGTAGCCATGGGGCGTATCTCCCTTGCAACGAGGTTTTGCTAGATGCCCACGATGATACGCCCAAAGCGGACATTCGCGGCAAACAACGCCACAGCCACGCCCCAAAACGCTCGCTCCCTCTCGGGTTCGAGCCCATGCGATGGATACAAAAAAGCCCGGCTACCGTGGTAGCCGGGCTGTTGCGTTTGGAGCGGACAACGGGGCTCGAACCCGCGACCCCAACCTTGGCAAGGTTGTGCTCTACCAACTGAGCCATGTCCGCATATGTAAAACAAAACGGGCGCCGGAGCGCCCGGATGTTGCCTGGAGGCGAAGCCCGGATTCGAACCGGGGGTAAAGGCTTTGCAGGCCTCTGCCTTACCACTTGGCCACTTCGCCGAAAAAGGACCGCCTAAACGGTCCGGAAATGCAATGGAGCGGACAACGGGGCTCGAACCCGCGACCCCAACCTTGGCAAGGTTGTGCTCTACCAACTGAGCCATGTCCGCTTGCGGGTTATTAATTTACGCGAGTTGTCCAAAAGACGCAAGTACTTTTTTCAAAAAACTTGTCTGCCGCATGTTCTTAGTAGCTAAACGCGCTAAAGCGATTGGCTAGGCACACGATTCCAGCGCTCCGCTAAACAGCTTCACCATCTGCACGCGCGTGCCGGCGCCGTCCGTACGACGAGCAACCTCCACGTTATCGACGAGCATACGCATAAGCTTGATACCACGGCCGCGTTCCTCAGATGCAACCGGCTCGCTCGTTTCATCGATAGAATAGCCGGCACCTCGATCAAGCACCTCAACCACAACGCGATCGCCATAGGCCTGAACCGTCAGGACGCACCCGATACCGCCCGCATGGTCATAGGCATTACCCAGCGCCTCCCCCGACGCCAATGCGACATCGTAGCGCTCGTCACGGCGCAACGGAAGCGATTCAAGGAGTTCGGCGATGCGATGTCGGTAGTATGGAAGATTCTCGATACCCTGACGGACCTCGACGCTCTTACTCCAGCGAGGCAGCTCCCCCACCGGAATGGCGGGAATAGACTCCCGTGCCGGCCCCGCGACATGAAGGATATCGACAAGACGAGCAATCTCCAAAAAGCGAACAACTTCACCCGATGCATTGACGAGCGAAAGCAGGCCTTCTCGCCTCATGAGCTCACGAGCGCGCGTAAGCAGGAATGCCAAGCCCGTCGAATCGATAAAGCTAACAGCCTGACAGTTGATGACAACACGACGCACGCCGCGGCCAATCAAAGCATCCAACCGCCGACGCAGCGCAGGCACCGTGGCGATGTCGATATCGCCTGGAGGCGTCAAAACCGCTATGTTATTCCACTCATTCATACGACCATGGTTCCCCAAAAAAGCCCACTCGATGCATTCGTTTCCCCAACCGTACGGATTCAGCCCGCCCAGCGTCGTCTATGAACGACCCCGTAAAAACTCAAGGGACACCAATGCAATGTCATCGTCCAGCGCCGATTCGGTAAATCGGTCAAGCTCGCCCAAGACCTTGCCGCAGATTCCCGATACGCCCTCACCCGAGACAGAGAGCAGAAGGTCACGAAGGCGCTGCTCACCAAAGAACGCTCCGGTGCGGTCGCGGGCCTCAATCGTTCCGTCCGTATACATGAAGAGCATGTCGCCAGGAGCGAACGTAAACACGCCTGTCTCGTACACCATGCTCTCAAAGGCACCGATTACGCCCGATTGGCATCCAAGCAGCTCGACCTCTCCCCCACGGGCCTCGCCGCCACCCAGCGGCATCGACTCTGGCCTAATGACCATGGTCGGAGGATGGCCCGCCGAACAATACGTTGCGCGTCCGGCTTTAAGGTCAATCTTGGCGATAAAGGCCGTCACGAACGTCTCGACCCTCGAAAAGCCCATGAGCATACTGTTAAGAGAGCGTGCCATGCGGGCCGGTCCAGCGCCCTCCCACGCATATGCCGTCAGGGCCGTCTTGACGAGCGCGGACATCGATGCGGCCTCAATGCCTTTGCCAGACACATCACCCAGAATCATGACGGCGCAGTCGTCGGGAAGACGGATGAGCGTATAGAAATCGCCGCCGACCAACGCCGAGTTCGTGGCTGACAGGTACACCGAATCGGTTGCGATACCCGGAACATCCCCCAGGGAATTTCTCATGCCGATCTGAAGGGTCTGAGCGATATGGCGCTCCTCGCGCTTTTGAGATTCGCCTTCGTAGATCAGTTCAAAGTCATGCGCCAAGTGCACCAAGTAGTCATATTCAAGATCATCAATCGGCTCTTGGCTACCATCACGAAGCAGTAGCGCGCGCGTCGTCGGGCTCTTCGCAACAGAAGCAGGAACAATTGCGTCGTTACTGTGCTTGCCATCACCCTTAGAGCGCGGGTGCCCCGCCTCGATGCCGGAGTCGACGTAGAGACCTTGACAAGGCAGACCATGCGCCCTAAGCCAGCCTCCCATAGGCATCGATTCGTCAACGCGAGTTATACGGACGTGTTTAAGGTCCTCGGCACTCGTACCGCCCAAAACAGATGCCTCAAAGCCATCAGGGCCAGCCCCCAGACGTGCCGCTGGCGCCGTCGTGGAAAAGAAAAGCTTCTCGGGATCGTCCGGCAAAGCAACGCGACTGCCACCTTCAAAATCTATGACGTAGGAATCCAGACTGGCGTCATACTCAACAGGGCAAAAATGGCAGTTAAGCATATTGCAGATCTCGGACGATACCGCCTGGGTAGCCGCGGCGGAATCGTCTAGAAAGGTAAACAACTCATCACGCAAGACATTGAGCGAGCGGCCAAGCTCGGCCGTGCGACGGGAGCGAAGGCTCGATGCCATGCCGACCAGCTGGATAGACAGGTAATCGCAAATGACCTCGAGCACATTAACGTCATAGGCGAGCGGTGCCTGAGGGCGTTTCCAACCAACTTCCAGCACGCCAAGGATCTGCGTACCGTAAAAAACGGGAAGACAGATCTCGCTGCGGTACGGAGGCATATCCTGCATGCGCAACAGGTGCTTAGAACGATTGTCCAGGTCCATAAACATACCGGAGGCGGCCTTATCACCCTTAAGGTCCTGTTGAATCGACAAGCGACAGGCACGCGACTCACGAAGAACATACGTCGGAATGCCAGCGCCATACGGCAAAAACTCAGGCAGGTAGCTGTCGTACAGCTCCTTGGAAACACCGCGAAGTTTAAAACCGCCGCTCTCAGAAAAATAGATAGCAGCACCCGAAGCATCGAGCGTTCCTACAAGCTGGTTCAAAACGGTATCAAGTAGGCTGGGCAGCTCATCGGAGCCCACGGTACTCATAATGACCGAGAGCGTGCCAGAGAGGCGCTTGTTCGCCACTCTAAGCTCCGAAAGAGCACGCTTGAGCTGACGGTCGTGCGAATACTGTTCTTCGATGCTATGGAGCGCCACCAGGACACGTGGCGCGCGGCGCCCAAAGATGCGTGGAGGCGTTACGGAGCCCGCACGAACCAAGACGGGGATAAAGGAGCCGTCACTCAGCTTGAGCATCAGTTCGTTCTCGGAGCCATCAGTTTCAAATGGCAGACGATGTTCCGTCGCACGTTCAAAAGCGGACGAGTACAGGACGTCTTTAACATCTCCACCAATGACGTCGGCGCGTTCCTCGCACATCAAACCAAGTAAGCGATTATTCACATGCAGAATGGTTCCGTCGAGCTCGCAGATGATGACAGCATCGCTCGTGATCTCGACCAGTTGGGCAACGTCTGCCCACTCGTTGCGTTCAAGCGTTTCCATCGTGGACCCCACCGTCTATCGGTAACAAAAAAGCCTCCGAAGAGGCTTCTCAAATGCGATGGTGTCGGAGGCGGGACTTGAACCCGCATGACCAAAAAGCGGTCACTAGCACCTCAAGCTAGCGCGTCTGCCAATTCCGCCACTCCGACATGCTATGTTGTTGATTCGCAGTTCGTTTTGTTAGACCCGCGCGTTCAACGAGGAAGATAATAACCTATGATTCGAGAACTGTGCAAGCACTTTTTTCAAAAAAGTTTACGAATTTGTAAATGAGCAGGTAGATCTATATGTCCGGTCCCGAATCGGTGTTGCC
>CABUQI010000082.1 GCA_902493545.1 uncultured Collinsella sp.
ATCCACCGGGCAGGGCACCTGCGGCCAGCGCTTGGGCACATCGGGACGCGCGTCGACACCCGGATAGAACCGAATCTCGAGCGTGTCACCCGCCGCCACGGCGGCGTCGAGCTCAACGGTCACCTCTTCGTGGCCCACAGCGACCAAGCGCCCCACGCGCACGCCCTGGTTAATTGCGCGCTCAAAGCTCATCAGCTCGGCACCCGAACGCCCTCGCAGGTACGCATCGGTAAACCCACGGTTAAACGACCTTCCCAGCTCGCGCTCAAGCTCTTCCACGGCACCGGGGTCCCACGCGCCGTCGCACAGCATATCGAGTGCCCGGCGCCACACCCGCACCACGTTGAATACGTAATCGGGGTTCTTCATGCGCCCCTCAATCTTGAGCGACGCCACGCCGGCATCTACAAGCTCGGGCAGATGCGCAATACCCAGATAGTCGCGCGGGCACAGCAGGCGATCTCCCTCGACGGCGACAACGCTCTGCCCCGCCTCGTCCACTAGGTCGTACGCCAGACGGCACGGCTGTGTGCAGTCGCCGCGCATCGCCGAGCGCCCACGCCGCAGGGCCGAGAACTCGCACGCCCCCGAATAGCCGATGCAAATCGCACCGTGGCAGAATACCTCGATGGGCACGCCCGTGGCACATAGCTCCGCAATCTCGTCGACCGTCAGCTCGCGTGCCGTCGTCACGCGCTCGACCCCCAGCTCGTCGGCGGCAAGCCGCACGGCACCCTCGCTATGAGCGCCCGCCTGCGTGGACAGGTGAATCTCGACCCCGGGAATCGCCGCGCGCAGCGCGCAGGCCAACCCGGCATCGGCCACAATCAGAGCATCGGCGCCCAGCTCCAGTGCATGAGCTCCCAGCGCCACCGCGTCGGACAGTTCATCGTCAAACACGAACACGTTGAGCGTCACGTACACACGCACGCCATGGGCATGCGCCACGGCACAACCGCGCGCAAACTCGTCATCCGTAAAGCCATGAGCGCTCACACGGGCGTTAAAGCCGCCCAACCCCGCATAGATGGCATCGGCACCCGCGGCGATGGCCGCAAGCATCTGGTCGAGCCCGCCCGCCGGCGCCAGCAGCTCGGGCAGCGCCGCACCGGCAGCATCCAATCTAGTCTCGTATTGTCCGCTCGGCCCCATCGTCCGAATCGCCATCGGCAAACTCCTTACCAAGGTATGCATTCACTCTGAAAAATGCCGTCTTCCAGCATACACGAGGCCTCGCGCGCCCCGTTTGGTTTATCGTGTAATAACTTATGTCCATCCTGCCCCGACGGCACATCCGCCGTCCGGCACGACATACCTGGAGGTCAATATATGGGTCCTCGCCAACGACAGGGACGCAGCCGTTCAAAGACGCATGCCCTGCCCATAATCCTGCTCTCGTTTTTGGGCTTTTTGCTTATCGCGGGCGTGGCATTTGGCATCGGCATGGTCGGCAACGTCAACCGCTGGCTGTCCGATCTGCCCGACTACACCGACGCCAACGCGTATCTGGTGAGCGAGCCCACCGAGATCGTCGACTGCAACGGCAACAAGATCGCGAGCTTCTACACGCAAAACCGCAAGTCCATCACCAAGGACGAGGTCTCCCCCTACGTGCTGCAGGGCACCGTTGACGTCGAGGACGAGCGCTTCTACGAGCACGGCGGTATCGACCTGTGGGGTATCGCGCGTGCTGCGGTGGCAACCCTCGGCGGCGGGCACGAAGGCGCCTCGACTATCACCCAGCAGCTGGTGCGCAACACCATCCTGCAGGAGGAGCAGTTCGACTCGACCATCGAGCGTAAGGTGCGCGAGGCCTACATCGCCATCAAGATGGAGGACATGTACTCCAAAGACGAGATCCTCATGATGTACCTCAACACCATCTATTACGGCCACGGCGCCTACGGCATCGAGGCCGCAGCCGAGACCTACCTGTCCAAGAGCGCCGCCGACCTCACCCTGAGCGAGGCCGCGCTGCTCATCGGCCTTCCCAACTCGCCTTCGCAGTACGACCCCACGGTCAACCCCGACCTGGCACTGTCTCGCCGCAACAAGGTCCTCGACAACATGCTGCGCCTGGGCCACATCACCCAGGAGGAGCACGATGCCGCACAGGCCGAGCCCATCACCCTCAACGTGACCGAGATTTCGGGCAGCGGCGTCGACGTATACTCGCAGCCCTACTTTGTCGCCTATGTTAAGCAGCTGCTGGAGCAGGAGTTCTCGACCGACGTGCTCTTTAAGGGCGGCCTGACCGTCAAGACCACCATCGACCCCACGATGCAGCAGGTGGCAGAGAATGCCGTCCGCGAGCAGCTCGACACGCTCTCACTCGACGGCCTGGACATGGGCATGGTCGTCGTCGACCCCAAGACCGGCTACATCAAGTGCATGGTGGGCGGCTACGACTACAACGCCGACGAGAACCACGTAAACCATGCCACGGCCAAGCGTCCCGTCGGCTCCACCTTTAAGGCCTTTACGCTGGCAACTGCCATCCAAAACGGCATGAACCCCAACGTCACCCTCAACTGCAACTCGCCGCTCAAGGCCAAGGGCACCACGACCGAGGTCCAAAACTACGCCAACCATAGCTATGGCAACATCACGCTTAAACAGGCGACGGCATACTCCTCCAACACCGGCTACATCCAGGTGGCGGAAGCCGTCGGCAACAGCAAGATCATCTCGCTCGTCAAAAAGCTCGGCATCGATCCCGCCAAGGACAACATCGAGGACGTTCCCGTCATGACCCTCGGCACCGGCTCGATCTCGCCGCTCGAGATGGCCGCCGCCTACGCGACGTTTGCCAACGGCGGCTACTATCGCCAGCCAATCGCCATCACCGAGATTGACTCTCGCACCGGTTCGGTGCTGTACCAGCACACCGACAATCCCTCACAGGTACTTACCGAGGGCGAGGCCGCCGCGGTCACCGATGTTCTGTCCGGCGTCATGAAGGGCGGCGGTACGGGTGCTGCCGGCGCCCTGAGCGTCAACCAGCCCTATGCCGGCAAGACGGGCACCACCGACAACACCACCAACCTGTGGTTCTGCGGCTATACCCCGCAGCTGGCGTGCGCCCTGTGGACCGGCTATTCCGCGGGCGAGATTCCCATCCAAAAATACGGCACGGACCTGCTGGGCGACAGCACCAACCTGCCTGTCTTTAAGCGGTTTATGAACACCGTTCTGACCGGTACCGAGCGCGAGGAGTTTGCGACCGGAACGGCGCCCACCTACAAGAACAACAGCGTCTGGAAGTTCTACGGCACCAACAACACCAAGAAGACGGAGAACGACGACAAGGACGAGAACGAGGACGAAGAGGAAACCACCACAACGACTACCACGACGACCACGACCACCGAGACCACGGGCGGCGACACCACCGGCGGCACCGGAACGACCGGTGGCTCGACGGGCGGCTCCACTGGTGGTTCGACCGGCGGCGATGGCGGCACGCCTACGCCTACGCCCACTCCCGACCCCTCGCCCACGCCTGACGATACGGTCGGCTAGAAATCATCCGGCCATAAGCAACAAGGCCCCCGAGCAGCTTATTAAACTGATCGGGGGCCTTTTTAGTTTAAAGCGACCTGATGGGCGGTCTTTATACCGGCAGACAAAAAGGGGGCACCGACCAACGTCGATACCCCTTACAAGCCACTATGTCAGCGCACGCAGTGCCGAGCGCACGACCCGCACGCCTACTTGCGAGAATTGCTCAGCTTATTGATCAGCGCCTCGAGACGCTCGCCGTCCTCGGCCGTCTGGGCAATAACCAAAATCGTATCGTTGCCGGCAAGCGAGCCAAGCACATCGGGCAACTCTGCCGCATCAACGGCGGCGGCGATGCCGGAAGCCGTACCAGGCTGAGCCTTGATCATAACCAGATTATCGGTGCGCAGAACGCCCGTTACGAGCTCGGAAACCATACGCTGCAGGTGCAGGTCCTCTGCCAGAACATAGATACCCTCGGGGAGCTTACGCAGCCCCATATCGGCAATATCGCGAGAGACAGTCGCCTGCGTGCAATCAAAGCCCATAGCGCGGAGCTCATCGACCAGCACGCGCTGCGTGCGGACGTCCTTATTGCGCACAATATCTCTAATGGCATCCTGGCGCCCATTGCGTTTTTTAGCCATACAAACCCTCTCTCCAAAAGATGGCGGAGACAATCAATCAGTGACTGAATAGTTTAACGCTATTTGAAGGCTTTTGTGTATAAGAACGCATTTCGAAACAATTCTATGCAAATTTGTTTCGAAATGAGCCGTTTAGGCGGTTTTTGCGCCCGTCCGGTTAAGAAAAGCTGCCAGATGCGTACACATCACGCAGCGCGCGGGCTTGGCGCTGGCAATCGGCCCAAACAACAGACCCAGTCCCCGATGGTTGTCCTTGAGCGCGGCGACCATCTGACGGGTTCGAGGCGCATCGAGCATATCACGCATGCGGGCGGAACGCTCGATTGACGACAACCCATGCGGGCTCAGGCACAAATTCTCGATGCAGGCGACCAGTCCGGCAAAGTAGAACTTTTGGCTTGCCAGCTTGAGCCGACCACCGCTATCTGCTTCCGAGAGTGAGTCCGCAAGCTCGTCGAGCGCTCGAGTGTCATCGGATATCCTGGCATACATGGTGGGATCAAAGGCATCTGTAAGCTTAGGTGCCACCGCGTGGAAACAAGCGTCGCCGCAGCCGGACACGAATCGTGCCTGCGAGAGCGCATAAGCCATAAACTCAACCGTACGGTACGCCTTGCCGCGCGACAGGCATGCCTCAAACAGCGGACGGCTATACATCACGCCAGAGGTCTGAGCGACTAGGCCGCCCAAAATCAACTGGGGCAGCCCAGTCACCATAGAAGACTCGTCTTCTATGGCAATAGAGGCAGCATCCAAGACGCGCGAATGACGCTCGCGATGCGCATCGTATCGATCGAGCGACACCGAGGGGAGCACAATGTCTGCCGCAGTATCGCACGCGATATCGACCATCTTGGAAAGGGCCTGCGGAGCAAACCACTCATCGGCGTTCATGGCGATGATTTGAGAGCCGCGCGAGGCATCAAAACCGGCACGAAGACAAGCGCCGCGCTTCGCGTCCTCGACGTCAATCAAATCAATATGGATGTCCCTGTCGGCAGCAACTTGAAGCGAATGGCGCACACCGGGCGCAGCATCGCGGCAGACAACGACAATCTGCAAATCGTAGAGGTCTTGGTTCTGGATACTCTCGAGCGCACGCATCGCATAGCTGGGCGAACCTTCTACCACAAGGATCACCGAAAGTCGCGGATGCGAGCCACGTCGAACCAAGTTATCCGTCCTCTCGACAGCAATGAATCAAATCGTGGTTCATGGTACACCCCATAAATAAAAGCAATGAGACACCGGTTGTATTGCACGCCAAGAACAGATGTTGCACACGCGCAGCCCACAGATGACAGGTGTCGACGCACGACGCGTCGAGCTCTCCCCTAGTCGAGCACGATAAGCTCGGCGAGATCGTAATCCACGCCCATAAACGTAAGGCCGCAGGCAGGAGCCGTGGGGCCCGCAGCGGTACGGTCGCAAGCATCGATGACCTCGCGCATCCACTCGGGTTCACGGCGATGCATGCCGATCTCGACAAGCGTGCCCACGATCGTGCGGACCATCGAATGCAGAAACGCATTGCCCTCGATGGTAAACGTCAGGATGTCCTCGCCAAACGCAACCTCATGGCCAAACTCGGC
>CABUQI010000083.1 GCA_902493545.1 uncultured Collinsella sp.
ATTCACGCCAATCTGACGTTCAATTTCAAGGGCGCGACCAGAAGGTCAGCGCCCTTTCATTTCACGTCACCTTGGCGCAAATGCGACTCGCTCGCTGGCATTAGTGCTACATCAGCGTTAACGTTGCCGCACTAAATTAGCTTAGTTGATTCCAGCTTTTCGATGATCCAGTCGTTGGCTTTGATGACCGGACGGCGGAAGACGACGCCCAGGGCCAGCGACGGAATCAGATAGCTCGCCAGAATGCCCAGCTCAACCCAGTACTCCATATGGTAGGCGCCAGCCATGGCGGCATGCATGGCGTTAATGCCATGGGTAAACGGCAGGAACGGATAGATCGCCTGGAACACAGGGCCGGTCATCTCGATGGGGAACGTACCGCCCGAACCGCCGACCTGCATGACCAGCAGCACAACGGCCAAAGCCTTGCCGATATCGCCAAACGACACCGTAAGCGTGTAGACGATATTGGAGAACACGAGACTCGCGACCCAGCCCGCCAGCACAAACTGCAGCGGGTCGTCGCACTGGATGCCAAAGAACAGGATGTCGCCCGCGCACACGAGCGTTGCCTGCAGCAGGGCCAGACCGCCAAAGAACAGGTAGCGGCCCAGGTAGATCTCGTGCAGGCGCACGGGGATGAGCTCGTTGATAAGCTCATCGTCAACCGAGACCTTCATCATGGCCGCCAGTACGATTGAGCCGACCCAGAGCGACAAAATCGTGTAGAACGGCGCCATGGCCGAACCGTAGTTGCGGATCGGATAGACCGGCTTGCGGTCGAGCGCGACGGGACCGGAAAGCGACACGGCCAGACCCTCGGGATCATTGCCGATCATCGTCTTGATCGTAGCGAGGTCATCTGACATCAAGGCACCGTCGAGCTCGTCCTTAAACGCGCTGATCTTGTCCGACGCTTCGCCCAACTGATCGGAAGCCTTGTTGACCAGCTTTGCAGCCTTGGAGAGGCCCTTTGCCAGCGAACCGGATGCGTCGGTCAGGCCGTCTACGGCGCTATCCAGATTGCCCGAGATACCATCGAGCGAGTCTAGGATGCCCGAGACGGTCTTCTTTAGCTCCTTGGCCTTAACCGAGAACGTGGAATCGTAATCGGATTTGGCGCCCGCGATGCCGGCCTTGGCATCGGCGATGGCCTGATCGACCTCGGCACGCGAGTTGTTGACCTCGGCCATGCTATCGGAGAGAGACTTCGCGGTGGCCGCCAGATCCTTGGCATTGCTGCGGTACTCAACGGCGATTCTGCCCAGCGACGTCGCGGCGGACTTGAGGCCGTCCTTCAAATTCTCATCGCTCACCTGGTCGGCAAGGCTGCGGAGCTGATCGGCCATCGCATCGATATCCTTGGCGCGCGCATTAAGAGCCGCAGCGGCATCGTTGAGTTGGGACACCGTAAGGTCGACATGCTGGTTCGCGGTGTCGAACGCCTTCGCGAGCTCGGCAGACACATTGTCGAACGAACCCGCACTTCCATCGATTGCGGCATCGATGGCATCGTTTGCCGCCTTAAGCGCTTCTTTGGAATCATCGATGCCGCTTTTGGCATGTTCCATGAGCTGCTTTGTCGACTCATCGACGGCACCGGTCTGCTTGAGCATGCCGCTCGCCGACGTCAGCGAATCGGACGTGGAGCTCAAAATGCCCGCCAGCGACGAAGCATTTGCCTGAACGTCTCGCAGGTCCTCAATCGAATCGCCGAGCGTCGAGGACAGGTTGGCGATAAAGTTGCTGACCTGGTCGGTGCTCATGTAATCGAGCAGGCTGGACACCGTCTTAAGACCGATGCTCGTAATGGTCTCGGTAAAAGTTTCGTTAACCTGGCTCTGAACGGCACTCGAACCCTTCTCGGTCACGATCTGCGCGATGGCGTTGGCCTTCTGGTTCTCGTAAAACTCGATATCGGCGTGTTTCACGTCGGTCGAGAAAAGCGTCATCATGTCAGCGCTAAACGTTTTGGGGATAACGACGGCGGCATAGTACGCGCCCGACTTAACGCCCTCGATAGCCTTTTCGCGATTGTTGAGCACAACCCAATCGAAGCTCTCGTTGCCGCGTAGGGTGGCGGTCACGTTTTCGCCCACGTTAACCTCGACGGGGATCAAATCGCTCTCGTAGCCCTCATCGGTGTTGACCACGGCGATCTTAAGATTGCCGGTGCTGCCGTACGGATCCCAGCTGCCGGCGATGTTAAACCACGCGTACAGACACGGTACGATAATGAGGCCCATCACGACAACCAAGCCGATCACGGAGCGAGACACGTTTTGGACATCGCGCTTAAACAGATGCAGGATGTTCTTCATTTATGCCTCACCTCCTTTGGAGTGCTTGCCAAGCGCGGTGGTATCTCCATCATTTGTGGCTGTGCTGTCGCTGCCCTGAGATTTATGGTGCGAGCCGATATGCGGCAAGCGGCCCGTGGACTGATCGCCGCCCTTGGCACCACGCTCGCTGGCGTTGAGGCCAAACATGTGGCGGGCGGCAGGAATGGCGGCCGTGTGTTCGCGCATCTCGCGACGCAGGTCCTCATCCGAAAGCGCCGAGATGCGCATCTGGGTATTGAGGCTCGCTCGGATATATTCGATATTGATAAGCCAGCCGCAGATGGCAATAACCGAGATGATCCAAATGACAAGCAGGATGATCTTGCCGTTATTGTCGATATCGAGAACCGTCGACAGGACAAAGAGCAGGACCTGAACGCCCACCACGGCGGCAAAACCGCCCTTGATGTAGTACGGGTAGCGATGTTCAAAGGCGACCGCATGATCGAGCAGTTCGCGACGGTACGAATCGGAATCGAGCATGACGCGCATGGCCGTGCGCAGCGAGTAGCGCTGGCGCGGCAGGTCGTTGGACTCGCAAATCATCATACCGGTCGTGGAGAGCTGTTTATCAAAGAGCAGGTTAAGGTTGAGCAGCAGCGGACGCAGCTGCAGGCCGATAAAGAGCGCCACGATCAAGAACACGCCCAGAATGCACAGGTTAAACAGGTAGTTGAACGAATACATGCCGCCGACTGTCTCGCGCAGCAGATTGATGCCGTAAGTAAAGGGCAGCAGCGGGTGCAGCCACTGGAAGAAGCCGGGCATCATCTCGATGGGGTACATGCCCGACGAACCCGGGATCTGCACGATAACCAGAATGACGCCGATAGCCTTGCCGATATGCTTAAACGTGGTGGACAGCGCATAGATGATATTGACGTAGGTGAACGAAATGGCGATGCCGCCCAGCACGAACAGCAGCGGGCTGACGCACTGCACGCCAATCACCAGATCGCCTACCGTAACGATGATGGCCTGCAACGCGCCCAGGATCACCATGAGCAACCAGCGGCCAAAGTAGCCTTGGCGCGCCGTAAAGCTGCCAACACCTTCACGGTCGACCTCGAGCTTGTAAATGGCGATGAGCACATAGCCGCCCACCCAAAGCGCCAGATTGGTGTAGAAGGGAGCGATGCCCGAGCCAAAGCTCTTGACCGGATAGATTGACTTGGACGTCAACTCAACCGGAGACGCCATGAAATCTGCCACGTCATTGACATCGACGCCCATCAGATCGGCCAGCTCGCCCATGGACTCGGAGGTCTGCAGCGCCGCGATGTCATTGGCGGCGGTTGCAAGCTTGTCCTGGACCTTGGCAAGCGAGGAATCGGTCTGGGACAGCGTGGTCTTGGCCTGGCCGAGCGTAGCGCTAAGCTGCGCCAACGTGCCGAGCGCATTTGCAAGTGTAGGTGTCATACCCGAGACGATACCGGTCAGGTCGCCCGAAACGGCAGCAAAAGAGTCGAGCGCGCTCGAGGCCTTCGGCAGCGCGTTTTGGCCCAAGTCCGTCTGGGCTTGGCCAAGGTTGGTCGCACCGGTATGAATTGCGTTATTGATAGCGTCACTGGCACCCGAAACAGCCGCTGCGTCATTCGCCATGGCGCTTGACTGCGCGGACAGACCGTCCTTGATGCTCTGAAGCTTTTCATTCTGCTCTCGAAGCAAATCGATGGTCGATACAATGCGCGCGTCAATTTCCTCGGAACCTGTCGACGTGTCATTGGCGAGAATCTCCAAGTGCCCGATAACGGCCTTATTGTGGTCGATCGTCGCTTGAAGAGACTCGAGCGAGTTGTCGATACGGGTGGTCGTAGATGTGACCGCGCCCGTCAGCTTGCCGATGGCAGCGTTCGCAGAGGCCGACGTCTTGGTGAGCGCAAGGCTGCCTTCCGAGAGCGCCTTGGAGAGCGAGGTGATGGAGTTGCCCGCCGTGGTGCGAGCTTCGCTCAGCAGGTCGTTGCCCTGGGAGATCGCCTGCGTCAGCGACGGTGCCTGGCCTTGCAAGCCGGCAAGTGCCGCATCAGCCGAGGCGATAGCGCCACTCGTCTTATCGATGGCGGCATTCATATCGCCAATCGA
Organism: uncultured Collinsella sp.; assembly: GCA_902493545.1. Classification (GTDB taxonomy): domain Bacteria; phylum Actinomycetota; class Coriobacteriia; order Coriobacteriales; family Coriobacteriaceae; genus Collinsella. The sequence goes on from CABUQI010000083.1 coordinate 4,425, forward strand.
ATCGCGCACCTCGCCCAAGGTGTCGGACGCCTCGGACACCGAACTTGCCAGCGAGTCCTGAGTCTGGGTTGCCTTGTCCTTTAAATCGACACCGGCATCCTTGGCGATACCGGCAACAGTCTTGCCTACCGTAGAGACAAATTCCGAGTTGATCTGCTCCTCGATGGTGTTTGCACCGGTATCGGTAACCTTGGGCGCAATGGCGCTCTTCTTCTCATTGACGTAGTACGTGAGCTTGGGCTGATGGTAGTTGCCGTCGAGCATCGAAACCAGGTTATCCGAGAAGTTCTTGGGAATCACGATAGCGGCATAGTACTCGCCGCTCTCGACGCCCTCCTTGGCATCGGCCGTCGAGTCGACGAACGTCCAGCCCAACTGATGATTCTCCTTGAGCTGGTCGACCACTTTGTCGCCAGCGTTGAGCTCACCCACCAAGTCGTTTTGGGTGCCTCGATCGTTGTTGGCGATAGCAATCTTGATGCCTTGGGTGTTTCCATACGGATCCCAGTTTGCCACGATGTTATACCAGGCATACAGCGAGGGAATAACGCACACGCCAAGGGTAACCACCAAGGCGACGGGGTTCACAAGCAGTCGCTTAATGTCGCGCTTAAATATCGCAAAGGACACCTTTGCATTGGATAGTTTGCTGCCGAGACTCACGCTTGGACCATCCATCCTGTCGTTGAATCGAATCGTACTATCGACAACCATTGTAGTAGGCGCTTTAACGTCTCAAAGCACAATGGTGTTGAGTTTTGCGGGTAGCAATATACTACGAAGACGAATTAACGTACAGTTGTACAGTATCTTAAATTTCAGCAGGTCACAAAACCACAACCCCGACAAATAATTGATCCCTTGGGGACGGAGGAAAACAGATCACCGGATCAGACCGACCCCCTCGGTGATCCGTTTTCCTCCGTCCCCAAGGGATCAATCAAAAGGAAACGAGAGTGGAAAATCTCCCACTTCAAGCCCACATTCGAGCCAAAAGTGGGAGATTATCCACTCTCGTTCTAATCTAGTTACGGTGCCGTATCCTCGAACTACATCAAGTTGCAGACAGCCGCCGCGAAGGCTACGGGGTCCTCGGGGAGGATGCCCTCGACGAGCAGGGCCTGATCGTAGAGCAGGCCGGAGTACTGCTTGATCTTGTCGGCGTCGCCCGCCTTCTGAGCAGCGACGAGCTTGGAAAAGACCGGGTGCTTGGCGTTGAGCTCGAGCACCCGCTGGCTCCTGGGCATACCGTCGGGCGCGCCCTCGGGACCCTTCTGGAGCACCTTCTCCATCTC
>CABUQI010000084.1 GCA_902493545.1 uncultured Collinsella sp.
TTCCCGTGGGCACGATGCTCGAGCTGCCGCGCGCCTGCATGGTCGCTGACGAGATTGCCCATCACGCAGACTTCTTCTGCTTTGGCACCAACGACCTGACCCAGACCACCTTCGGCTTCTCCCGTGACGATGCCGAGGCCAAGTTCATCCCGCTGTACATGCATAAGAAAATTCTGAAGGACAACCCCTTCGAGACCATCGACGCGGCGGTGCTGGAGCTCGTGCGCATGGCCGTGGAGAAGGGTCGCGCCACCAACCCCGACATGCACTTTGGCGTGTGTGGCGAGCACGGCGGCGACCCCAAGTCCATCAAGGGCCTGTTTAATGTGGCCGACGTGGACTACGTGTCCTGCTCGCCCTACCGCGTGCCCCTCGCACGCCTGGCTGCCGCCCAGGCCAAGCTCGAGGCGAAGCGCTCCGCGTAACGTTTTGGGTTCAGACGCCTAACGTAGCCCCCCCTCATGCCGTCCGTCTCATTCGTGAGGCGGACGGTTATCATGTGCGGGTTTTGTCTTTTTGTCTGCGTAAAAAATTGTTCTTGCAGCAGAAACCCGCGCGTGTATACTCGAATACGTTTGTTCAACTACGTGCCGGCCAAGGTGGTACGGCACCTCTAGAAGAGTAAGGAATTGCACATGGATTACATCCGCGCAATCGAGCGTCAGCAGATCCGCGAGGACATTCCTCAGGTTCGCGTCGCCGACAACGTCAAGGTTCACTACCGCATTAAGGAAGGCGACCGCGAGCGCATCCAGGTCTTCCAGGGCGACGTCATCCGCATGGCCGGCGCCGGTGCCCGCGAGACCTTCACCGTCCGCAAGATGTCCTTCGGTGTCGGTGTTGAGCGTACCTTCCCGCTTCACAGCCCCAAGATCGCCAAGCTCGAGGTCGTTCGTCATGGTCGCGTCCGTCGCGCCAAGCTGTACTACCTCCGCGACAAGGTGGGCAAGGCTGCTCGCATCCCCGAGAAGCGCTAAGAAGATCGCAGCGTCTGTCCACTCGTTTGGACACAAGGGTCACCTTCGGGTGGCCCTTCTTTTTATCTGATTTGCATGCAAGGAGGGCCTGGTATGGCCAATATGACGAGCTCGGTTTCGGCATCGCAGGTTGCCGGAGAGCTAGCGAGCGCAACGTTTGAGGAGATCCCCGCCCTCGTGGAGCATTATCGCGAGGACCCGCGCCAGCAGGTGATCAAGGCTTGTGAACGCGCCCTCAAACGCCATGCTAAGGAACTTGCCGAGCGCGAGCGCGTCAATGACATGTACGAGCTTATGCATGAGCTTGGCGGCGATGGGGTGGTCGTTGGTGTCGACGAGGTGGGCCGCGGCTCGGTAGCGGGTCCCTTAACCGTGTGTGCCGTGTGCCTTCCCATGGAGCCGCGCGTCTGGGGCATCAACGATTCCAAAAAGCTCACGCCGGCGCGCCGCGAGTTGCTCTCAGTGAAGATTGCCGAGGTGGCGACGGCGATCGGTTTTTGCCATATCGCGCCTAAGGATATCGATGAGATGGGCATGGCCCGTGCTATCCGTACCGCCGTTGCGGGCGCCGTGGCCGATACGGGACTTGAACCCGACTGCGTCCTCATGGATGGCAACCCCTTGGGCGCTGTTCCTAACGAGCGCGATGTGGTGAAAGGCGATGCCAAGATCGCCTGCATCGCCGCAGCGTCCATCATGGCCAAGGTCACGCGTGACGAGATGATGGTCGAGTACGACGCCGAGTACCCCGAGTACCATCTGGCCGAGTCGAAGGGCTATGCGAGCCCCGAGCACATCGAGGCCATTCGCAAACATGGACTTTGTCCGCTGCACCGCGTGAGCTTTTGCGGAAACTTTCTGCAGACTGAGCGCCTTTTCTAGGCCAATTGTGGAGACAGGGACCTCTGTGGTTTTATAAACCTGCTGGTAGCGGGCCGTATGCAGCAGCATTGCTGCGTACGGCCCGTTTTTTGTCGGCATTTGGTCAGCTTTTGGTTTGCTTCCGGTACTTACCCGCATGAAAGGTGCCCTCATCATCGGGGCAATGCAGTGTGCGGGAAAGGAGACCCCATGAGTGCCGCAAGCAAAAAGAGTAAGACGCAGCAGCTCAAGGAGCGTTGGGAAAACGGCGAGCTCGACTGTGGGGCGATGACGCCCGAGTTTATCAAGGGACTCAGTCCCCGCGAGCTGGGCATGCTAGGCGAGCTGATCACCATCGACTACTTTAACGAGCGCGGCTACACCTTGCTGGAGCAGGGTTATCGTTGCAGCGAGGGCGAGGCCGATCTGGTGCTGCTCGATGAGCTCGACGATGTCGTGGTGATGGCCGAGGTCAAGACCAGACGCGTTGCGCTGGATTGCAACACGCGGGTCTTTCCCGAGGAGGCCGTGGACGCCCAAAAGCAACGCCGCTACCGCCGCATCGCAAGTTGCTATCTCATGGAGCATTATCCGCTCAAGGCGATTCGCTTCGATGCCGTGGGCGTCACCATCCGCGACGGGCATATCGCCGAGATCGAGCACCAGTACAACGCGTTCGATTGGCAGGTGTCGTGATGGCGTTCGAGACGTTTGCCGTTCACGCGGCCTGCATCCGCGGCGTCGAGGCGATTCACGTCACGGTCGAGGTCTCGCTTGCCGGTGGCGTTCCGGGCATCCAGATGCTCGGCATTCCGAGTATGGAGGTGATGGAGTCACGCGGTCGTATTCGCTGCGCGATGCGCTCCGCCGGGTTTGAGATCCCGCGCTCGGGCATTACCGTTAACCTGGCACCCGGCGATATCCGCAAGACCGGTAGCGGCTTTGACCTGCCCATCGCCATCGCGGTTCTAGCGGCCGATGGGCAGATTCCCCGTGACAACCTCGATCGCTGCCTTATCGCAGGTGAGCTTGGTCTGGACGGTACGGTGCTTCCCGTCAAGGGCGAGGTGGCGTTTCAGCTGCTGGCTCGCGACATGGGGCTGTCTTTTATCGCCGGCAGGTCCGACCAGCATGTGCCGCTTGCTGGCGTTGACTGCGGATTTATCGATCATTTGTCTCAGCTTGCTCATGGTATGGGCGATGCCGCGCGGCACTACCTGGATTCTGAGGGCGTCGAGGCGACCTTTGAGCCTGAGCTCGACTATGCCGACGTGCTGGGGCAGGAAGTCGCTAAACGCGGCATGGCGCTTGCGGCGGCAGGAGAACTCGGCTTGCTCATGATCGGGTCCCCGGGATCGGGCAAGACGATGCTTGCACGCCGTATGACCGGCATCCTGCCCGAGCTTTCCGTTGAGGATCAGCAGGAGGCACTGTGCATCCATTCGGTTTTGGGTGAGAACATTGATGGCTTGTTGGCGGGGCACCGCCCCTTCCGCAGTCCCCACCACAGTATTTCGACCGCAGGCCTTATCGGCGGCGGGCGCCCGGTGCACCCGGGTGAGATCAGCCTTGCTCATGGCGGCGTGCTCTTTTTGGACGAGCTTGCCGAGTTTCCCACTGGCGTGCTGCAGACGCTGCGTCAGCCCATCGAGCGCGGCTACGTGAGGATCGTACGCGTCGACGGGGCTTTTACCTTCCCGTCGCGCTTTCAGCTGCTGGCTGCGAGCAATCCCTGCCCCTGCGGCTTTTTGGGCGATCGCGAGGTGCCGTGTCGCTGCTCGGCGGCGATGGTCGAGCGCTATCGGTCTAAACTGCGCGGTCCTTTAGCCGACCGTATCGACATGATGATCGATGTGACCCGTCCCGACCCTCAAGTGATTATCGAGGGTGCGGAGGGCATGTCGTCGGCCGAGTTACGTGACTACGTTGTGCGCGGTCGCGCCTTTCGCGCTTGGCGCGAATCCCGCATGGACGATGCGGATGCCGAGGCCGAGGATGACGAGACACGGTCCATTGACGGCGTCGTTTCGACCTTTGAGCTCGACGATGCGGCGGAGAAGTGTGTGCTCGGCCTGTCGAAGCGCACGCATCTCACAGGGCGTGGCATCGTGCGCCTTGTTCGCATTGCGCGCACGATCGCAGATGTCGCCGAGAGCGAGCAGGTGACGCAGGACCACGTGCTCGAGGCGGCGATGTACCAGGGAAGGAGGGACCAATGATGGCTGAGGGGACCTTCGAGCTGCATCCAGGTGACGCGTTGTATCCCGAGACCGTTTTGGAGCTTTCTGATGTACCTCAGACGCTCTATGTGCGCGGCAACCCCGAGGCGCTTTCGACGCCCGCGCTCTCCATCATCGGTGCGCGAAAGGCCTCGCCGTATGGTCTTGCCGTGGCAGAGCTTGCGGCGAAGGTGGCGGTTGAGGCGGGAGTGACGGTAGTTTCGGGCGGTGCGGTCGGTTGTGACCAGGCCTCGGGTTGGGCTGCGGTCAACGCCGGCGGCAAACACGTTGTGGTGCTGGGGACTGGCGCCGACGTGGTCTACCCGCGTTCGAGCGCGGGGCTGATTACGCGCACGCTCGATACGGGTGGCGCGGTCGTGTCGATCTCTCCGTGGGGCATGGGTCCGCGCAAGTTCGCCTTTCCGCGCCGCAATCGCGTAATCGCGGCCCTGTCGCAAGCCCTCTTTGTATCCGAGGCGGGTATGCCTTCTGGGACGTTTTCCACAGCCGAGGCTGCTATGGATTTGGGGCGCGAACTTCTTGCCGTGCCGGGGTCGATCCTATCGCCCGAGTCGCGTGGCACGAATTACCTCATTGCGAACGGTGCCTGCTGCATCGTCGACGAGGAATCTATTGAGATGGCTATCTCACGCATCTACGGAACCCTGCGCTACTCGCGCCCCGATGCTCCCGGCATTGCCGACCTGGATCCAACGCAGCAGACCGTGATGCATGCGCTCATCGCCTCTCCGCTCAAGGTCGACGACATCGCGGCACTCGTCTCGCTCGATGCTGTCGGCGTACTCAAACTCTTGGGTTCGCTTGAACTCGAGGGCCTTATCGAGCGCATGATGGATGGAAGGTATGCGCCCTCCAAGTTTGCCCTTCACGCCCAGACACCCTTCGGTCACAATGGAAAACGTGTCAATTAGAAAGGTGTTTGCAGATGCAGTTCGATCAGGTGACGGTTATCGGTGGCGGTCTGGCGGGTTCGGAGTGCGCGATCCAGCTTGCAGACCGCGGGTTTGCCGTAAAGCTGTGCGAGATGCGCCCCCAGGTGAGCTCCCCGGCCCACCATACCGATCATCTGGCAGAGCTCGTCTGCTCCAATTCGTTTAAGTCGACCCGTCCGGATTCCGCGGCTGGTTTGCTGAAAGCTGAGCTTGAGCGCATGGGTTCAGTCCTGCTCGATTGCGCCCATCGAGCGGCTGTTCCTGCCGGCGGTGCCCTGGCGGTCGACCGCGTCAAGTTTTCCGAGCTTGTCGAGGCCGAGGTTGCCGCTCGTCCCAATATCGAGGTCGTGCACGGCGAGGTCACGCAGATTCCCGAGGGTCACGTGGTCATTGCCGCGGGCCCGCTGTGTTCACCGGCGCTGAGCGAAGAGGTCATGAAGCTCGTCGGTGGCGACGCCCTTGCGTTCTTCGATGCCGCGGCGCCGATCGTCGATGCCTCCACGCTCGATATGGACGTGCTGTTCTCGCAGTCGCGCTACGAGGAGCAGGGGAGCGGCGACTATCTCAACGCTCCGCTCAACAAGGAGGAGTACGAGGCCTTTATCGA
>CABUQI010000085.1 GCA_902493545.1 uncultured Collinsella sp.
TGGGCATCGACAAGCCCAACGTGCGCTACGTGATCCACAACAACGTGCCCGAGAGCATCGAGGCCTACTACCAGGAGGCGGGCCGCGCTGGTCGCGATGGCGATCCGGCCAGCTGTCACTTGCTGTGGAACGGTAACGATTTTCGCATGCGCCGCTTTTTGATCGACCGCGGCGATGCGGCCGACGAGGCGCTTGACGACGAGCAGCGCGCGTGGGCGCTCCAGAACCGTTATCGCCTGCTCAGCCAGATGGAGGGCTACTGTAATACCACCGGCTGCCTGCGCGAATACATGCTGCGCTACTTTGGCGACGAAGCCGCGGCCGAGCATGCGGTTGCGGCTGCTGCGGGCGGCACCGCAGACGACGCCGAGGGCTGCGGCAACTGCAGCAACTGTCTCACGCAGTTCGAGGTCGAGGACGTCACCGATATGGCCCGCGCCGCTGTGCGCTATGTGGCCACGCGTCCCATGCGCTTTGGTAAGTCGCTCATCGCCGATGTGCTCCACGGCGGCAATACCGAGCGCATTCGCCAGATGCATCTGGACGAGGACCGTGGCTATGGTGAGCTGTCGAGCGAATCGGTCGGACGCATTAAGGACATCATCGGGCAGCTGTGCGGCCGCGGTTATTTGGCAACCTCGCAGGGGCAGTACCCGGTCGTGGGGCTGGGCCCGCGTGCCATCGAGGTCGAGGATGAGGCGTTTGCCTTTACCGTTAAGCGTCGCGCGTCCAAGCGCAAGGCCTCGGCCCGCGCCCGCCGTGCGGTGGATCTGCTGCGCGAGGAGGCCGAGCTGGATCAGCGCCCGCGCGTGGGCGACGATGCCGAGCTGTTCGAACGCCTGCGCGCCCTCCGCAAGGAGATTTCGACGGAGTTGGAGATGGCGCCGTACATGGTCTTTTCCGACAAGGCCCTGCGCGGCTTGTGCCGCCTGCGCCCGCAGACACGCGACGAGCTGATCCAGGTCAACGGCATTGGCGAGAAAAAGGCCGACGCCTTTGGCGAGCAGTTTATGGCGGCGATTGAAGAGTTTGAGTCCGAGCATGCGCGGGATGGAGCGTAACGATGGCATTCGACGATAAAACCGGCCGCGCTGAGGTGTCCGCCGTGCCGCTGTACCAGCAGGTCATGGACGACCTAAAGGGCGAGATCGCGCGCGGCGTGTACCCAGCCGGCTCGCGCATCCCTGCCGAGATGGAGCTCGCGAAGTCCTACGGCGTGGGGCGCATCACCGTGCGCCGTGCCATCGAGGAGCTGTCGCGCGTGGGGTATCTCAACCGCCAGCAGGGGAGGGGTACCTTTGTGTGCGCTCCCAAGCTCAAGCGCAAGATTCGCCAGAAGGGTGACGTCCAGAGCTTTACTGAGGGTTGTGCTGCCAACGACATGGTGCCGGGTGCGCGTCTGGTGTCGCGCACGGTGGTCGCGGCGACGCACGAGGATGCGGCGTTCTTTGGCGCGGAGCCCGGCTGCGAGCTTATCGTGGTCGAACGCGTGCGCACAGCCGACGGCATCCCTGTCATGCTTGAGAACAACGCCTTTGTGCTCGCCGACCATCCCTATCTGCAGACGCTTGCCGACAAGGACCTCACGGACAATTCCATCTTTGCGCTCGTTGCCGAGCATTCGGGTCGCGCGCCGCTCAAGTCCGACCCCTGCACCGTGGAGATTGCGCTTGCCGATGCTCAGGCGGCCCCGCTGTTGGAGGTGCCGGTCGGTGAGCCGCTCTTCTATATGGAGGCGTACTTTACCGATGAGGACGAGCGCCCCTTGCTGCTCGGCCGCCAAAAGATCGTGGGCTCGCGCTACGTGTTCGACATCTAACGTCCACAGATAGAACAACATAGAACAAATTTGCTAAGATGACTTCACGGGCGTTGTTGCACGTGTTATAAATAGGACAACATAGAACGACAGCAGGTACGAGCTGCCGTCGCTCAAAACCGCCGCACAAGGAGGAGCATCAGGATGAACGCACACGATCTGATTCAGGAAATCATCGAGCGCAAGGGCAAGATTGAGAACGTCTTTTGGATCGCCTGTGGCGGTTCGATGATCGACCTGATGCCGGCCAACGAGCTGCTCAAGCGCGAGGCCACCACGTTCACCTCGACGGTCTACACGGCACGCGAGTTTTGCCTGATGGCCCCCAAGAGCCTAGGGCCGAAGTCGCTCGTTATTGCCTGCAGCCACAGCGGCAACACGCAGGAGGTCGTCGATGGCTGCGAGATGGCGTTGGCTGCCGGCGCCGAGGTCGTCGCCATGACCGACTGCGAGGGCTCCAAGATTGACAACGGCAAGTGGATCACCTGGGTCTACCCGTGGGGCGAGGGCGTGCCGCAGGCCGAGGTGCCGCAGGGCATCGGCGCTCTGATCGCCGCCGAGCTGCTCGACCAGCAGGAAGGCTACGAGGCACTCGCCGACATGTACGAGGGCCTCAAGCAGATGGATGCGCTGCTGCCCGCCGCCCGCGAGAAGGTCAACGCCGAGCTGGGCGCCCGCTTTGCCGAGCTCTGCCAGCAGCACAAGTTCTTCTATATCCTGGGCTCCGGACCCAACTTTAGCCAGACCTACGCCATGGCAATTTGCTCGCTCATGGAGATGCAGTGGCAGCACTGCTGCTACATCCACTCCGGCGAGTACTTCCACGGCCCGTTCGAAGCCACCGAGCCCGGCGTGTTCTACTTTGTGCAGCTTGGCGCGGGCGAGTGCCGCCCCATGGAGGAGCGTGCTCTTGCGTTCCTCAACACGCACACCGATACAGTCATGGTGCTCGATGCGCTTGAGTACGGCGTGGGCGAAGTGCCTGCCAGCGTGCGTTCGTTCCTGGAGCCGATCTTCTTCTACAACATGAGCTGCGAGCTGCGCGCCGCCCGCGGCAAGGTCTTCGACCACAGCCCCGAGGTTCGTCGCTACATGGGCATCGAGCAGTACTAATATACCGGGAATAACCTCTCACGACGGGGTCTGCGCTGCGCGCGGGCCCCGTTTTGCGTTGTGGCGGCCGGATTCGTGTCTGCGCGAAAACGAAGGTGAATACTTTTCCGCGAAGTGAACGACCTATTTTGGACCCCCGAAGCATCCACACTTTTTGACGCCAAAACTGCAGGGAAAACTCGACGAAGCCGCAGGAAACGGCGTCCGAAAAGTGTCGATGCTTCGGGGGCTCGTTTTTACTCGTTCACTTCGCGGAAAAGTATTCACCTTCGATTCGCAAGGGCACTGCGTGAGTCAAAAAAGCGGGCCGCGCCGGGGATTTCCGGCGCGGCCCGCTTGGCATCGCGTTTAGATTCGCAAGGTTGCGGCAGCCAGCGGCCTACTTTGCGTCGTAGGCTTCGGCGTCCCACCAGTCGAGCTGGGCGATGTTGTCGCGGATGTGTTGGCAGCTCTTGTGGAAGCTCTCGAGCTCGTACTCGGACAGGTCGAGCGTGTAGACCTCCTCGACGCCCTCGGCACCGATCACGCACGGCAGGGAGGTAAAGATGCCCTCCTCGCCATACTGGCCGGTCATAAGCGTAGAGGCCGAAAGCACGGCGTGCTCGTTGTGCAGCACGGCGGCGCAGACGCGCGCGGCGGAGTTGGCGACGGCGTACTCGGTGCACTGCTTGCCCTGGTAGGTTACGTAGCCGCCCTTGCGTGCAAGCTCCTCGACCTCCATGTGGTCGAAGGCGTACTTGTCAGGGTTCTCGGCCTGAAGTTCGTTGAGGCTCTTGCCGGCGATGGTTGCGGCCTTAAAGGCGGCAAGCTGGCTAAAGCCGTGCTCGCCGATCATGTAGGCGTCGATGGACTTGGGGCTCACGCCGACCTTCTTGGAGATCTCGGTGCGCAGGCGGGCGGAGTCCAGGCCGCAGCCCGAGCCGATGATCTTCTTGGGATCGTAGCCGGTCAGGTGCCACAGCTCGGTGCACACGACGTCGCAGGGGTTGGAGATGCTCACGAAGATGCCGTCAAAGCCGGCGTCGACGATGCGCTTGGCAAAGGTGCGGGCGGCGTCGGTGGTAAAGAACAGCTCGCCGTCGCGGTTGCCGGCGGCCAGCGCGACCTTGCCGGTGGCGTTGACGATGACGTCGCAGCAGGCAAGTTCCTCGTAGTGGTCGTAGCAGTTGACGATCTTGGTGTTGTACGGGACAAACGAAAGGGAGTCGCGCAGGTCTTGGGCCTCGGACGTCACCTTGGCCTCGTTGATATCGCACAGGTACAGCTCATCGGCAATGCCCTGCATGAGCAGGCTGTTGGCGACATGTGCTCCTACGTGGCCCTGGCCGACCACACCGATCTTACGCGTCTGGTACATATACGTATCCTTTCGGCCGAGTTTTTCGCGTCGAACCATTGTAGCGTCCTGCTGCCACTTTGCTAGGCTAAAGCGCCGTAGATTTTTGGACATGCCTTAATCTCTACTTTTGGAGTGATCTGGGCCGCTGACGGCATCGCTGGGCGATGTGCTCGCGCGGATGGGGCCGGTCGTTGTACCATAGCTGCAACTGACTCGTAAGGAGCATCCATGCCCATTCGCATTCCCGACGCCCTCCCTGCCGCCGCGCAGCTCGAGAGCGAGAACATCTTTGTCATGACCGAGTACCGCGCGCTGCACCAGGACATCCGTCCGCTGCGCGTGCTCATCCTCAACCTCATGCCCACCAAGATCGCTACCGAGACGCAGATCATGCGCAAGCTCTCCAACACGCCGCTGCAGGTGGAGGTGGACCTGCTGCGTACCAAGACGCACGAGGCCACTCACGTAAGCGCCGGCCACCTGGAGACGTTCTACCGCACGTTCGACGACATCCGCGACATCCACTACGACGGCCTGATCATCACGGGCGCGCCGGTGGAGCAGATGCCGTTCGAGGAGGTCGACTACTGGCCCGAGCTCTGCCAGATCATGGATTGGTCCACCACGCACGTGCACTCCACGCTGCACATTTGTTGGGGTGCGCAGGCCGGTCTATACCATCATTACGGTATCCAGAAGTACGACCTACCGGCAAAGGCGAGTGGCGTATTTGAGCATTATCTGGTGAAGCCGCAAAGCCCGCTGGTCCGCGGCTTTGACGACCGTTTCTATGCCGTGCATTCGCGCAACACCGATGTGCGCCGCGAGGACGTGGAGGCCGAGCCGCAGCTTGAGGTTGTGGCCGTGTCTGACGAGGTTGGCCTGTACATCGTCAAGTCGACCGACAGCCGTCGCTTCTTTGTCTTTGGCCATCCCGAGTACGATACCGACACGTTGCGCCTGGAGTACGAGCGCGACGTGAAGCGCGGGCTCAGCCCCCAGGTTCCGGCGCATTACTTCCCGAATGACGACCCCACGGCCGAGCCGCGCAACGTCTGGCGCAGCCAGGCTCAGTTGCTCTACACCAACTGGCTCAACTACTACGTCTACCAGACCACGCCCTACGACCTAGCCCGCGCCGGCGAGGAGCACTAGGCTACGGCTGCTGCTGTGCCGGCGGCGTGACGAGCGTGGATATCCGGACGGACGAGCGTGGATTTTCGGACATTTACAAATCGAGCGTGGATAATCTCCCACTTTTGGCTTGAAACTAGGCTCAAAACGGGAGATTATCCACGCTCATTTTTTAGGCATGTAGATGC
>CABUQI010000086.1 GCA_902493545.1 uncultured Collinsella sp.
GTCCTGCTGGTTGGCGGAGAAGGTCACACGGCGCACGACGTGGGATACAGAATCCTAGCTTCCGAGTATCAGCCGCTCGACGACCCTCTGCGCATCCTTGCAGATGCGCGGCCTCGGCACGATGTAGTGCTCGTATGCCGTGCCGATGTCGGTGTGTCCCAGCATCATGGCCACGGTCTCAATACCCACGCCTGCCTCCACGGCGAGCGTCGCCCACGTGTGACGGCATTCCGTCATCGAGGTCCAGGCGGCTCCGGCTTGGCGACATGCGGATTTGATGTGCCGCGCGATGGCGTCGGGCGACAGCTCGCACAGCCAGCCCGAGCGGCCCTTTCTCAGCGCGCGCAGGCGTTTGACCGCGAAGCGGGGGAGCCAGCAGGACCGCGCGGAGCGCTCGGTCTTCGGCGCCTCGATGACCTCATTGCCGCGCACGACTTGCCTCGAACGGCGGATGCTGACCTCGCCGGTGCGCAGGTCGATGTCCGACCACTTGAGGCCGCACGCCTCGCCGCGCCGTAGCCCGAGGGTTACCGAACAGATTGCGACCGCCTCGCACTCGTGTCCCCACAGCGCGCGGAGGTAGGCACGGACCTGGCTCGCCTCCATCGTGCGTGGTCGGTGCGCCGGCTTGTGCGGTAGCTCGACACCGGCGGCGGTAGGGTCGTACATCCGCACGCCGAGACGGCGGATGGCCCAGCGGATAACCTGCCGCAGGGTCTTGTATGCCTTTTCGGCGGCCCCAGGCAGCTCAAACGAATCAATCCAGCCCTGTACGCCCTCGGGCGTTATCGCCTCGAGTTCCAGCTCGCCCCAGCGAGGTAGGACGTGCAGCGCTAGCGCGCTCTCGTATCCGGCCAGGGTGCAGGCACGCAGCCTGCCGCGCTTGTCGTCCATGTACCTCGAGGCGGCCTCTGCAACTTTCATCATGGTCTCCAATCCCGTAAATCCCAGACGCGTGGGCTCTCAAGGAGAGGATACGCGCGTGGGATTTCTGCCACGAGAGGTCGAGAGAAAGGAGTCTAAATGGCATTGATCGGGACCCTTGTCGGGCCCACAGTGCGCCTGGCGACAGACGGGAGGGGTCTCCCGATTCTCGCGTCTGATGAGCCTGAGGTCCCCGAGGGTTTCAAGGCGGTCATGGCGTATGAGCAGCGGGGAGGTTCCATCTACCAAGTATGGAGTGTCGTGCCGGACGGGGTGCGCGAAGACGCGGTGCGTCTTGCTGCCATGTCCGCCGAGACTCTCGGTGATGAGGACGCGCTTAAGGTGCCCCAGCTCATCCGGCAGTGGTATGTGGGTGAGGCCTCGTATGCCGCCGGCGCGCGCGTGGCGTATGGAGGCGACCTGTACAAGTGCCTGCAGACGCATGCACCCCGTATCGGATCTGAGCCCAATACGGCTCCGGAGCTTTGGGAAAGAATCAACCATTAAGGAGAAAAATGTTTTACGGACAATTTGTATCTGGGTCTGTCTACCTGACCACGGATGGCTCCGGCCTGCCGATTCGCGAGGCGGCGGAACCCAATCCCGGCACCGGTTACCACACGGTGCTCTCCTATGAGCAGCATGACGGCGCCATCTGGCAGGTGTGGACTCTCGTTCCCGATGCCGGAACGCCTCAGGAGGCTGCCCTCATGCTCGCCCAGATCAAGGCGGCCGCCCTCTCCGACGATGATGCGTTGAAGGTTCCGGCACTCTATCCACTCTACGCATGCGGTCACGTCTATGCGCAAGGAGACCGCGTGCTCTGGCAGGGCACGCTCTACAAGGCCATCTCCGGCCACACGGCGACTGCGGCGGATCCCGCTTCCGACCCCCAGCACTGGGCGAAGGTCGTGGCGTCCACGGCCGGCGGCGAGAACGTTCCCGAGTGGGTCAGTGGCAAGACGTATGCCAAGGGCGACCGCGTCACCAAGTACGGAAGCGTCTACGAGTCTCTGATGGACGGCAACACCATCGAGCCGGGCACGCTCGGCAGCGACCACGCGTGGAAGCAACTGACTGCCTAGTGGAAGCGCGCGAATGGAAGAACTAGCCCGCGTGGCCGTCCAGTGGGCCGTGCCGGTTGTCCTCGCGGCCCTCGCGGGTGCGCTCATGCGCCTGTACCGGCTCATGGACGCGATGCAGGAGGGCACTCGGACGATGCTGCGAAGCCGCCTCGTGGACCTCCATGAGCGCTATGTGGTCAGCGGCAAGGGTTGCCCCGACTGGGTCAAGCAGGAGGCCTCGCAGGTCTACGGGGCCTACCACGGCATGGGCGGAAATGGCACCGGCACCCACTACTACCAGGAAATCGTTAACGCCCCCATCAGGGGAGAATCGGAGGACTAGCATCATGGAGAAGTACGAGGAATGGGCAATCGCGGCCCTCACCCGCGCCGTCAAGACGGCTGCTCAGACGGCGGTGGCGCTCATCGGTACCGGGAGCGTCGGATTCACGGACCTCGACTGGGTGCAGGTCGCGAGCGTGGCGGGCGTCGCCGCCGTCGTGTCGCTGCTAACCAGTGTCGCGACCGACCTGCCAGAGGTTGACGGCGCGCAGCCGGGACCGTCTCACGAGGGCGGCGAGGAATAGCGTGGCCAAGCTGTTCGTCATCTGCGGGCACGGCGCCGGCGACCCCGGCTGCTGCGCCGGCGGGTACACCGAGGCCGAGCGCGTGCGTGCGCTCGGCAGGCGCATCAAGGAGCTTGGCGGCGATCAGGTGGTGCTTTGCGACACTTCGCGCAACTGGTATGCGGACGGCGGGCTGAACAGCCTCAAGGCCGACGGTCCCGTCGTTGAGCTGCATATGGATGCCAGCGGCCTCAAGACACCTCACGGTGCCCATGTGATCATCAGCTCGAAGTTCAGTCCGGACTCCTACGACAAGGCGCTGGCGGACAAGCTGTCCGCGTTCATGCCGGGCCGAGCGCAGAAGCTCGTCAAGCGATCCGACCTCGCTAACATCAACAGGGCCGCCGCGAGGGGCATCAACTACCGCCTCGCCGAGAACGGCTTCATCGACAACGGCGGCGATCTGCAGAAGTTCAATGAATATCTCGACGACCTGGCCCGAATCTACCTCGAGAGTTTCGGAATCAAGGCATCGAATTCCGCCACCACTCATCAGACGCCTTCGAAACAGCCGACCCAGCAGGCGATCGTGACCGAGAACTTCGGCGGCCGCTACCGCTGCACTGTGTCCAAGCTGAACGTTCGCACCGCCCCATCGCTGTCCGGCTCCGTCGTGGCCTCCTACGGCCTCGGCCAGACCGTCGTCCTCGATGACTGGTACAAGGTTGCTGACGGTTACGTGTGGGGGCGTTACACCGGTTATAGCGGCAACGTCCGCTATGTCGCCGTCGGACGCGCCACCGGAAAGCCCGAGGCAGATGACTACCTCATCAAGGAGTGACATGAAACTTAGCGAGAAGCTACTCGGCGTCGTCTACGCGGTCGTGGCGGTCATCGCCATGGTCGCGCTCATCACCGTTGCCTGCTCGCTTTTGCATCCCAGCGATGCGAGCGCGACGGGCGTCGCCACGGTTATAGACCAGTCCGACGGACCGCTCTACGATCTGCCGCAGAACGTGACCTCATACATCGCCATCGAGCGTTCGACGAATCGAGCATACATCGTAGTCGAGAGCGACCGCGGCATCGCGATCACGCCGTACCTCGACGAGGACGGCGACCAGGTGGTTATCGCCAGACCATAAGGACAGGCCCCTTCCCGGTAGTCCCGGGGAGGGGCCTCTTTGTGTTAATAAATGGGGATATTCCGGGTGCACGCCCGCGCGGCTTTCATATCCCCAAATTATCCCAAGTGCGCGCGCTAACCCGTTTTTACGCGCTTCTGCCGTTGTTGTCGTACTTCAACCAGCAGGTAAACGGCGTGTTCGTTTTTGTCGTTCCTACAGGTCAGTATTGCCACATGTGGTTGACGGGGCCGGAACCTTTGCCCATGTTAAAGCCGGCGGCGAGGGCGCCGGTTAGGTAGGCCTTGCCGGCGTTGACGGCGTCGGCAAGATCCATGCCCTGGGCCAGCGCGCAGGCGATGGCGGACGAGAGCGTGCAGCCGGTGCCGTGCGTGTTGTCGGTCTCGATGCGCTTGTGGCGGAACCACGTGGTGAGTGGATCTCCCAGATGGTTGCCCTCGTCATCGAGTGGCGCGGGTTCGGCCAGTACGTCGTTGGCCTCGTTGACAAAATGCCCGCCCTTAACGAGGGACGCGCAGCCAAAGCGGCGGGTGAGGAGCATGGCAGCGTTTTGCTGGGTGCGCTCGGAATCGACCTCGTAGTCGAGCAGCGCCATGGCCTCGGGGATGTTGGGCGTGATGACGGTCGCCAGCGGGAACAGGCGACGCGTGAGCGCCTCAGCGGCATCTTCGGCAATGAGGCGGGCGCCCGAAGTGGCGACCATGACGGGATCGACGACGATATTTTGTGCGTTCCAGGCACTCAGGCGGTCGGCGATAACCTCGATAATCTCTGCAGAAGAAACCATGCCGATTTTGACTGCGTTGGGGCGAATATCGTCAAAGACGGCGTCAATTTGCGCAGCGACGATATCGGGGGAGATATTTTGCACGGCGGTGACACCGAGCGTGTTTTGTGCGGTGATGGCCGTGATGGCTGTCTCGGCATACAGACGGTGCGCCGTGATGGTCTTAATGTCGGCCTGAATGCCGGCGCCACCGCTGGAATCGGATCCTGCGATGGATAGAACGGCAGGTACCTTGCTGCGATCCATGTTCGCTCCCTTGTCTGGTCGGATTCAAATGGGTCTTTAAGCCAGCATTATAAAGATGCCCAGGCCGGCGATATGCCGAACCCGGGCGCGAGATGTAATTTTTACGCAAATGTAAGCAAATGTTCACACGTCAACAATTGGCGGGCGCCGACTCGATGTTAAAAGGCGATTGCGGCGAAGAGACTAGTCCTCCATACCGAGGTCGATCGTCGTGCCCTCAAACACTTTGTTGACGGTACGGACGGCGCACATCTTGCCGCACATGGTGCAGGTGCCCTCGGTGGCGGCGGGGGATTCCTCGTAGCGCTTCTTACCGGTGACCGGGTCGAGAGCGCACTTCCACATGGCATCCCAGTCGAGCTTGCGGCGCGCCTGGCCCATCTTGTCGTCCATGTCTCGGGCGTGGGGCACCTTCTTGGCGATGTCGGCGGCGTGTGCGGCGATCTTAGTGGCCATAAGGCCATCGAGCACGTCTTGGGCGTCGGGCAGGCACAGGTGCTCGGCCGGCGTCACGTAGCACAGGAAGTCGGCGCCGGAGCTCGCGGAGATGGCGCCACCGATGGCAGCGGTGATGTGGTCGTAGCCCACGCCGATATCAGTCACCAGCGGCCCCAGCACATAGAACGGGGCGTTGTGGCACAGGCGCTTCTGCAGCTTCATGTTGGCGG
>CABUQI010000087.1 GCA_902493545.1 uncultured Collinsella sp.
CCCGCGCACGCGCAGGCCGGCGACCGAGGGCCGCGCGGCGACGGCAAGCCTGCCTGCGCAGGTAAGCCCAAAAAGAAGAAGTTCTACGCCAGCAAGCCCAAGGGCTAATAGACAAAGTTGCGGTGGAATAGTTCCTGAAAAGCCTCCTAAAGGACGAAACCAGGAACTATTTCACCGCAACTCATATTGGGATGGTGGTTGACGATCTAGCCTTGGGTGACCAATCGGTAACCGATACCCACGTGCGTTTGGATATAGCGCGGATGCGCGGGATCGGACTCGATCTTCTTGCGTAGCGTGCCCATAAAGACACGCAGGCTCGCCAGGTCGCTCTTGGTTGCCGTGCCCCAAATCTCGTGCAGGATAAACTGGTGCGTCAGCACCTTGTCGGCGTTATGCGCCAGCAGGCACAGAAGCTTGTACTCGATCGGCGTCAAATGCAGTTCCTCGCCATCCATCGTGGCAATGCCGGCATCAAAGTCAATATGCAGCTCACCGGTATCGAACGAGCCCTCGGAGGCAACACCGCCCGTTTGCGCATACGAAAGGCGCCTGAGCGTCGTGCGAATGCGCGCGAGCAGCTCCTCGACCGAAAACGGCTTGGTCAGGTAGTCGTCGGCGCCGGCATCGAGTGCGCGAATCTTGTCCGCATCCTCGCTACGCGCCGATACCACGATAATCGGCATGCCCGACCATGCGCGCACCGACTCCACCACCTTGACGCCGTCCATATCGGGCAGGCCCAGATCGAGCAGCACGATGCTCGGCGCCTGCGACGAGGCGGCGGCGATGGCGGCATGGGCGGTCTCCACGGCCATATGGCGCAAGCCGTGCGCCTCGAGCGCGGCAACGATAAGGTTGCGAACAGCTGGGTCGTCCTCAACGACCAAGATGAGCGGTTTTACGGCAGAGTTCGGCACAGCGCTACTCCTTATCAAACGAAACGTCGGCGGCGGGAAGCTCAATCGTAAAGACCGAGCCGTGCGGGTCCGCCGCGGCAACCTCTATGCTACCGCCATGCGCCAACGCAATGGAACGGCAGAGCGAAAGACCCAGGCCCACGCTGCGATGGCTGTCGGCAAGACCGTGGTTGGCGGTGTAGAACGACTCAAAGATTCGCTCGCGGTCCTCGGGCGCAATGCCCGGGCCGTCATCGGCCACCGAGCACGCCACGCGTCCATCGTCGACGCCAATCGAAATCACGATATGCGAGCCTGCGGGCGTATAGGTGATGGCGTTGTTCACCAGATTGACCACCAGCTGCACCATCAGGCGCGCGTCAACGTTGACGAGCGCCGGCTCGTCGCACGCCACCACCTTAAGGTCGTGCTCGCGCACGGCCGGACTTACGTGGCGCAGCGCCTCCTCGACGATATCGTCCATAAGCTCGAGCGTAGTCGACAGATGCATGCCGCCGCCCTCGAGCTTGGTGATGGCGAGCAGGTTTTCGACGGTGGCGTTGAGCCACAGCGCATCTGAGCGAATGGATAGAAGCAGGCCGCGGCGCGTCTGGCTATCGAGCACGGCCGTGCCAGTCGAGCCTTGGTCGAGCAGCACGTCGGCATTGCCCGAAATACTGGTGAGCGGCGTGCGCAGATCGTGCGAGATGGAGCGCAGCAGGTTGGCGCGCAGCTGCTCGTTTTTGGCAAGCACCGCCGCTTCTTCGCGGGCCTCCATGGCGCGGGCGCGATCGAGCGCCAGCTCGCCTTCGCTCACGATGGCATCGGCAAGCGCCCGTTCCTCGTGCGTCAGCACGTCGGGCTCGGCAACGATAGCCAGCACGCCCACCACCGAGGCGGGGTCGCCCGAGCGCACGAAGCCGTCGCCCGTGCGAACCGTCAGGTAGATGCCATAAAACGCCGAGCCGCCATAGGTGGCATCGAGCGGCGTTCCCACATAGGCGGACGCCGAGAGCCGCGGCGGCATCTGCGGTGCCAGTTCGTGCACCGGCGCGGCATCGCCCACGGCCGTGTATGTCGCACGCGGCAGCAGGTCATCATCGTCGGCGTCGGCGCTGTACCACACGACCGGACAGCCCGAAAGACGCGCCAGCTGCGTTGCCATGGCATGCACAATCTGCTGCTGATCGGCACACCGCTGCAGCATGCGGTTGGTCTCGAGCACCATATGCGTGCGGCGGTCGCTAGCGGCAGCCTGTGCTAAAGCGCGGCGCAGGGCCAACGCAATCGAGCTCGACACAAGCGAGACCACGAACATGATGAAGAACATGCCGGGATAGCCGCGGTCGATAAGCGACAGCGAGTAGCGCGGGTCGACAAACAAGAAGTTGTAGAGCGCCACGGCGGCAGCCGAGCTCAGCAAGCAATACAGGCGACTCCAGGTAAAGAATGCGCACAGCTGAACGGCGAACACATAGACGATCATGATGCTCGGCGCGAGACCCGGATGGTCGAGCAGCGCGCCCACAATCGTCGCTGCGACCAGCAGCCCCGCCGATACGCAGGCGTCATACAGAGGAGTGCGGCGCGTCAGCGTTGTGCGCCGCCACCAAAAGCTATCGGCAATATCGCCGTCCGTACGGACGTCCATCAGCGACCCGCCCCTCTCTCAAAAACAAAAACCACCACAAAGGGACAGGCACCTTTGTGGTGGTTTCCCTTGTGGTGGTTCCAAGTGTATAGCCTTTGCAACCGGCGGTCGCTAGACAAACAGCACGTGCGCGAGCAGGGCACACACGCACACCGCTCCAAATACCAGTGCCACGATCGAGATCACGCGGTCGGCCATGTCCATGTTGGCGCGATTCGTAAAGAACCGATCTTCGGCGGCGTCGGCGCGCGCCTCACGCACCATTTCGACCACCGCCTCGCGGCCATCGAGCGCCTTTGTATCCATGTTTGCCTCCCCGGCCTCAATCTTGTCCATCGAAAACCAACTCCATGCAGCCTGTCGGCGCCTACGGCCGCTCGTTGGGGGCCAGGCGCTGCATCTTATTCACGGCCTTGAACTTGGTGAACAGCGGCACGTACTCAAAGCTCACGTTGGAGTTCTCCAGGCCGTACCAGCGTGCGGGCGTGCCGGCGGCACGGCGGATGATGTACTTGAGCGTGATGGCCGTACGCTCGCTCGGCTCCACATCGCTTTCGGGCGCCAGAAGCTTACGGATCAGGACGAACTTGAACGTGCCGATGTTACCCGGATCCTTGTAGACCGAGTAGTCATGCGTCTGCGGCGGCAGCTCGCCGGTGGCAGCCAGGTCCTGAACGACCTGACGCAGGTAGGCATTGACGCGCTGGTTGATCTTGTAGCCCAGGTACAGATGCACACGGAACACGTAGTCGGTGCCAAACGTCTCGACCGAATAGGCAAAGGTGTGCGGTTCGTCCATGGTCTCGACATTCACAAACCACCAGGCGCGGGCGCGCTTGGGATGCTTGTCCAAGATCGAATAGACGATATCGCGGTCGATGTAGTCGGTATGGGTGTCCTTGGTCAGGTACACGACGTTGTCACTCATGCGCTCGTAACGGTCGTCGTCGCGCAGGCGCTTGAGCTGCGGCAGGTAGCTGCGCAGCGGCAGCAGCGTAAACTGGCGCTGCTCGACCGCCGTGCCGTTGTACCAGCACACCATAATGCCCATGATGAGTGCAGCCATGAGGATGGTGAAGTAGCCGCCGTGGAAGAACTTGGTGAGCGAACTCACGAAGAAGAAGCCCTCGAGCAAAAGGAAGAAGGCCGCGAAAATCCACGGAGCAACCTTGAGCTTGCGCTCCTCGTGCAGGTAGAAGAAGAGCAGCAGCGTGGTGCACATCATAGTCAGCGTAATGGCAAGGCCATACGCGGCTTCCATATGCGCCGAGTTCTGGAACAGCAGCACCACGATGACGCAGCCCACAAGCATGACGTTATTGACCATGGGAATATAGAGCTGGCCCTTGGTCTCGGCAGGATAGAAAACCTGCATGTGCGGCATGAGGTCCAGGCGGCTGGCCTCGGACACCAGCGAGAATGCGCCGGTAATGAGCGCCTGCGAGGCAATGATGGCCGCGACGGTGGAAAGGCCGACGGCAAAGGGACGCAGGCCCGGGGTGAGCATCTGGTAGAAGGGGTTGAGGTCGGCAATGCCCATGAGCTCGGGGTTGGCAGCGTTGTTCATAAGCCAAGCGCCCTGGCCCATATAGGAAAGCAGCAGGCAGCACTTAACGAACGGCCAGGTGGCATAAATGTTGCCGCGGCCAACGTGGCCCATGTCGGAGTAGAGCGCCTCGGCACCGGTGGTGGCGAGGAAGCAGCTGCCCAGAATCATGATGCCCGCGTGGTTGTTGGGGCTCAGCAAAAAGGCGATGCCGCGCAGCGGGTTGAGGCACAGCAGCACGGCGGGATGCTGGAAGACAAAGAACAGACCCGTGCCGCCCAGGAACAGGAACCACAGCGTCATGATGGGGCCAAAGGCGTGACCGATCTTGGCCGTACCGATGCGCTGTACCAAGAAGAGCACGATGATGATGGCGAGCGTAATGGCGACGACGCGGCCCTGGTCATCGCCCAGCACGGCATGGACCGCCGGGATGGTGCGCAGGCCCTCGATGGCCGTAGTCACGGTAACGGCAGGCGTGAGGATGCCGTCGGCGAGCAGCGCGGCGCCACCCAGCATGGCAGGGATAATAAGCCACTTTCCGCAGCGCTTGACCAGGCTGTACAGGGCAAAGATGCCGCCCTCACCATGGTTATCGGCGCGCAGCGAGATGAGCACATACTTGATGGTGGTCAGCAGCGTGACCGTCCACACGACAAGGGAGAGCGCGCCGAGCACGAACTCCTCCGTGACGCTTCCGATGCCGCCGTTGCCGGCAACGAGCGCCTTGGTTACATACATAGGGCTGGTGCCGATATCGCCGTACACCACGCCCAGCGTGACGAGCATCGCCGAGATGCTCACAGGAATCGCAGCGTGCGAGGCTGCCTCCTTGGCCTTTTGTTCCATAAGCCGGTTTCCTCCCAACTTTAATGTTCGAAGGGATTATAGGTAATCGGCCCATGTTTTAATGCACTGTTTTCCCAGCTAGATAAAGATTTATACAGTCTTTAGGCTACCGCGGCGATATGAAATGTGACAAAAGGACTGTCCCCTTGTCACATTCGTCATTTTCCGAGCCAGTTTTTGAACCACCACTCCATGGAGCGGCTCATCTCGGCCATAAAGGGACTGGTGTGTTTGCGGGCGTAGATATCCACCACGCGCTCGCCCACCTCGCGGGCATGCGGGCGAAACATCGCATCCATCTCGGCCACCTGCGCATCCATGGTCGCGGCATCCGCACGGCAGTAGCGCTCCTCGTGCACCAGGTTCACCACGGGGTGCGCGATCGCCGGGCGCTCCTTACGGGGCGTGCCGATGATGAGCATCGACAGCGGCATGGTAT
>CABUQI010000088.1 GCA_902493545.1 uncultured Collinsella sp.
TGCCGACGGCCGGTGTCGCGGACGAATTCCCGCACGCATCGCCGTTCACAGCCTCACGCCACGTAATATGCGGCCCGCAATCAAAGCAGGCATCGGGCTGCGCATGAAAGCGACGGTCGAGTGGATTGGCATACTCCGCGGCGCAGGCGGGACACATGGGGAAACGGTCCATCGAGGTAGCCGCTCGGTCATACGGCAGCGACCGGATGATGGTAAAGCGTGGGCCGCAGTTAGTGCAGTTGATAAAGGGGTAGTGATAGCGTCGGTCGGCGGGATCGAACAATTCGCGCAAGCAATCGTTGCAGGTGGCGATATCGGGCGAGACGAGCGTTGTGTGCGCGGTCTGGTCCTGCGACGCCACAATGCGAAAGCCCTGCTCGTTAGCGGCATCCCAGTTGCCGGGTGCTAGGTCTACAACCTCGACATGCTCCACGCGAGACGCCGCAGGCGCATGCTCGGAAAGTGCGTCAACAAATTCGTCGAGCGACTCGCTTAGGGCGTGCGCCTCGATATGCACGCCGTCGCCCGCGTTGAGCACCCAGCCGCAAATGCCGTGCGCCATGGCCTCGCGATACACAAACGGCCGCATGCCGACGCCCTGCACAATGCCCGTTACATGGATATGCGCATGTCGCATGCGACCCTCCTTCGTTGAAATGTGTGCTGTTACAGCCCCAGGCTCTGCTTGGTGGCGGCGCACGTGAGCTCGCCGTGCTTAACGCCGCGCAGGCCCAGCAGACGGTCAGCCAGCTCGTAGACACGTTCGCCGCGACCCTTGAGCGCCAGAATCTCCAAGCAGTTGTGGTGATCCAGATGCACGTGCATGGTCGATACGATCTCGTCGGTGTAGTCGTGCTGCACTTCGTCCAGACGGCGCGTCAGGTCGCCGGTGTGATGGTCGTAGATCATGGTGAGCGACCCGATAACGTGCTCATCGGGCGTGCGCATCTGCTCTTTGGCGATTGAGGCGCGAATCAAATCGCGCACGGCCTCGGAGCGGTTGGCCACGTCGCCGCGGCGCCCGATCTGCTCGTCAAAACGGCGCAGCAGGTCGTCGGGTGCGGTAACCGAAAAACGGACCAGCTCGGAGCCGGAGCCACTACAGTGGCAGCCCGCGTCACCGTCCGCCCCGTGCGGATGCTCGTGCTCGTACCCGCAGCAGTGCTCGTGTTCGGCCACCTTACACCAGCTTCACGGAGCCGACGGAGTTGTGGTCGGCCTCGATGGCTTCCTCGTAGCCCTCGAGCGCGTCATGCGCCTCGTGGAGCGCGGCCATGGCGGCCTCGAGCTTGGCGCCGATGCGCTCCATGTCAAAATTCTCGGTCGCATGCAGCAGCTGATGGCTCCACTCGTGAGCGAGCTCGATGGTGTCGTCGACCTGCTTGACGCTCATGGCAAGCTGGCTCATGTTCATTCCAACATCATGCATGGAAAATCTCCTTTTGTATGGGGCAGTTCAGTGGTTCAGATTTTACTACGCCCGCTCTGCGTGCAGCTGCATAAGAAAACGGGTACGAGTCTGTGCGACTCGCACCCGTTCACTGGGGGCTGTTTGTGACTACCATACTATCCGTGGTTGCACTCGGTGCATCTAGAAGTCCGGCGAGCGGTGCAAAAGCGCTCATGGGCGGCAGGCAGACGGCAACATGTAACAAGCGTATTACAGATGCTTCTCCAGCAGCGCCTGCAGCCTCGCCTTGGGTAGAGCGCCAACCGAGCGGTCAATCTCCTCGCCGTTCTTAAACACAACCAGCGTGGGGATGCTCATGACGCCATACTTCATGGCCAGGTCCTGGTTGTCGTCGACGTTGCACTTGGCAACGGCGAGCTTGCCCGCCAGCTCATCGGCAACCTCGTCAACGATGGGCGAGAGGGATCGACAGGGCCCGCACCACGGTGCCCAAAAATCGACCAGCACGGGCAGGCTGTCGTTAACGATGGAATCGAAGTTCTCGGGGGTAATCTGATTAATGTCAGCCATGGTGACCTCCATAATGCGACGCGGCTCGGCCGCGTAAAACTCAGTACGACCGTGCTTATACCCAGCCGCCCGCAAAGCAACCACTCGCGGGCGGCTCTTTTATATAATGGTGGGCACGCAAACGATTGGAGAGCGCATGTCCACGTCACAAAGCCAGAAAAAAGAAGCCATCGCCCAGGCGGCCGAGCAGGAGCTCGCATCGCTTGCGGTCCGTGGCGTGCGTATCGCGGGCAACGCGTGCTCGCCGATCGTGCTGGTCAAAGGTGATTTGGACGAGGCCGAGCGTTCGGGTGGCGAGCTTGCCGCCGGCCCGGATGGCGCGGCGTTGCGCAAGGCGCTTGGGGCCATCGGCTACGCGCCCGAGGATTTTTGCGTGCTGTCAAGCGTCGCCGGCGTGGGTGATGGGACGGTCGCGGTGGGCGAGACTCTGCCGTGCGAGCTGTTCCGTGAGGCGCTTGAGGCTTTGGACCCCGAGGCGGTGCTGCTGCTCGACAACAACGCGGCTGACGCCATGCGCGAGACCTACGCCGATATGCTCGTGGCGATCGATGACTTCGACACCGCCATGCTCAAGCCCGGCCTGGTCGCCCATGTGCAGGGCCGCCGCGTGCTCGCGCTCGATGGCTTTGAGGCGGCGCTGACCGACAAAGCGGCCAAGCAGCGCATGTGGGCCTACATCAAGCAGCTGACCCCGGCGGCCGCTCCGCTGTAGCGGAT
Organism: uncultured Collinsella sp.; assembly: GCA_902493545.1. Taxonomy (GTDB): domain Bacteria; phylum Actinomycetota; class Coriobacteriia; order Coriobacteriales; family Coriobacteriaceae; genus Collinsella. Next base: position 2,699 of record CABUQI010000088.1, read on the forward strand.
TGGCGCCGGTGAGCGATTGCCTGGCGGGCAAGACACGCCGCGAGATCGGCGCCGCACTTCTACATCACAGCGCGCAGCTCAAACCGATCGCCGTTAATGCGGAACTGACAGTTGCCGTTCATGCGCTCCACGGCAAGTTTGATGCTCTTGGTGCCAAAGCCGTGGCCCGCATGCCGGGTCACGGGCATGCCGTCGACCATGCGCGGCGCGCGGTCAAACGTGTTGGAAACTAACAGCAGCAGCTGGCCGTCCTCTAATCGCAGGTCAAAGTCGACGAATCGCTTTCCCTGGGGCGCGGCGCTCGCGGCGGTGATAGCGTTTTCCAAGGCATTTGAGAGCACGCTAAACGGGTCGGCGTCACCTACGTGGATGGTTTCGGGTACGGCGGCGCGCAGGTTGGCGGTAATGCCGTTTCTATTGATATCCGAGTTAAATGACGAAAGCGCGATGTTTACGGTCTCGTTGGCGCAGAAGCGGCGTACGGCGGTGCGATCGCCGGCTTCGCAGAGTTCATCGATGCGTTTGAGCGCCTCGTCGGTGTGGCCCTCCTCAATTAAAGCGGCCAGGCCGCGTAGGAAGTGGCGCATATCGTGGCGAAGAATCGACAGCTCGCGCCCAGATTGACGCCAAGCCTCGAGCTCTTTGATGGCGGCGCTGTCGCGGGTTTCGAGCATCCAGCGCTCTCGCTCGGCGGTTTCCTTTTCTTCGTATTCGCGCAGGTAAACGGCAAGAAACATAAGATAGAAGGCACAGAGCGCAAAGGCCAAAAACTCAACCGTCACCACCGAGCCCGAGTGGAACAGCGTGGTGTAGACGTTGGTGGCGTAGTCAAAGACGTAATAGACGAGCGGCAGGATTAAAAGGATGCCCAGCTCGGTGGTGCTTTTAATCGCCAAGCGTGGACCGATGTCGCCGGCCCAATGCAACAGGACGGCAAAGACGGCGAGTGTGGTCGCGATGCGCGCCAGATAGTATGCAATCTGAGAATCGGTTGCGGCAAATGCGGCGATGCCCATCCAATTGCTGAACTGGCAGCTCAGATAGGCACTCGTAATGCCGAGCACGGCAAGCAGCGGGCTCAGGCGGTAGCGCGCGCACAAATAGATGACGAGCGGCAGATGCACGACGAGCGGATATACCTGGCGGGCAAAAAGCTCGCCGCCGACGGCATTGGCGAGGCCAAATGCGCATCCGGTTACGGCACCGACCAACACCAGTTCAAGCGCATGACGCCGGTTGATCTCGACACCGCACAGCGCCGCCGAGGCAAAGACGCCAAAGAGTAGCGTCGTGGCGTGGTGGATTGCCCAAAGGACCATTTCGACCGAGGAGACCATCAGTGTCTCCCACCCTCAAAGCGCGCCGCAAAGTAGGCGTCTTGGAATCCCTGCTTGCAGCTGCGCGAAAGCGGGATGCACGCGCCCGAGCGCATGACGATGTCCGTGCGGTCAAAGTGATCGATATTGCGCAGGTTGACCTGGTAGCTGCGGTGGCATTTAAAGAAGACCGCGTTTTGCTCCAAGCGGTCCTCGACGCTGCGGAACGACTCGAGTGCCTCGATATCGCGTCCGTCGCGCAGGTGGAAGACCACGTGCTTGTTGCGCGCCTCGGCATATTCGATGTCGGACAGGCGCAGGGCGTGGTAGCCAAAGGAAGTTTTGATCACGAGCTCGTCGGTTGCCGCCGGGCGCATGCTCGAAAGCTCGTCGAGTAATCGCGCCAGGCGTTCGTAAGTCACGGGCTTGAGCAGATAGTCGAAGGCGCGGACCTCGTAGGATTCCAGCGCGAACTCGGGCGACGAGGTGAGGAACACCAGGCGCACGGCGGTGTCGGCCTGGCGCAGTTCGCGTGCGGTGTCCATGCCGTTGACGAGCGGCATGATCATGTCGAGCAGAATGATGTCGGCGCGCGATGCGGCATGGCGGGCCAGCAGGTCCTCGCCGCGCGTGACGAGCGCAACATCGACCGCCGTGCCCGTCTCGGTCGACCAACGGTCGATCATCCGGTGCAGTCTATCTAGAAAAGCGACATCATCGTCGCAGGCAATAATCTTGAGCATTCGGCCCCCTTAAGTAGTTCGATTTTGCCACATCGGGCACGCGCCGCTTGCGGGGGTGCGGACCGTTTGCGCCCCACGGCGTGCAGCTCGCGCCAAGCGGTGTTGCGGTGGCGAAAGATGCCTCCTGCGCCATGATTGAATCTTTATTTCAACTTTACACCTAGGTTTACAGCTGTCTTGTCAGCTGTAAACCTAGGTGTCATACTAAAGCCCCAAGATTCGCCAAAAGAGAGGGGCCTTGATGGCACAGAGCGCGAACATGGATGCATCGGAGCTTGCACGCGATATTGCGGCCGGCCTGGCATCGGCAACGACGGCAACGGAGCGCGCGGCGCTGGTGCCCGCAGAGCTCGTCGAGGCCATTCAGCAACTAAAAACCCAACGTGACGCGGTGATCCTAGCGCACTATTACGTGGCGCCCGAGGTGCAGGCCGTGGCTGATTACGTCGGCGACAGCTTCTACCTGGCTAAGCTCGCTAAAAGCCTGCCGCAGCAGACCATCGTGCTGTGCGGCGTGGAGTTTATGGGCGAGAGCGCCAAACTGCTCAATCCCACTAAGACCGTGCTGCTGCCCGAGCCGGGCGCGGACTGTCCCATGGCGCACATGGTCAAGCGCGAGACGGTCG
>CABUQI010000089.1 GCA_902493545.1 uncultured Collinsella sp.
CCAGGCTGCCGTTCTCGTGCTTGGCGGCGTACTCGTCGTTGGGATGAATCTGGATTGAAAGGTCGTCCTTGGCGTCCAGAATCTTAATGAGCAGCGGGAACTCCCTGCCTTCGCAATTGCCAAAGAACTCGCGGTGCTCGGCCCACAGCCATGACAGCGTGTGACCGGCGTACGGGCCCTCAGCGATCTGGCAGTCGCCGTTGGGATGGGCCGAGATGGCCCAGCACTCACCGATGGGCCCCTCGGGAATGTCGTAACCAAATACGGTTTCGAGCTGGCGGCCGCCCCAGATCTTCTCGTGGAAGATCGGCGTCAGTTTAATCAAATCGGACATATTCATACCCCCATTGTGTTGCGCGGGGCGCCGCGTAAAACTGCTCAAAACGAGCGCCCGCGTGACTACAAAAACCTATGCCAACGTTACGTTGTGCAACTCAAAGCGGTCGCCAACGTTGCGCGAGATCGAATACTCAAAGGCGGCGCCGCTGTCCAAAAAGCCAATCTGGGTGAGCTCGAGCAGGGGAGAGCCAGGTTTGGTGTCCAGACGCTCGGCTTCTTCCTCGGTTGCTGCCACGGCGCGAATGGTACGGTGAAAGCTCGAAATCTTCAGCCCACATTGCTCGCGGATGAAGCGGTAGACCGATCCGTACAGATCCTTCTTTTTCAGCCCTGGAATCAGCTCGAGGGGCATGTAGGTGTACTCGATAACGATGGGCTTCTCATCGGCCTGACGCACGCGCACGACGTGATAGGCAAAGTCATCCTCGGCAATTCCCAGCTGGGCTGCGATGTCCGCTGGTGGATTAACAATCGAGAAATCGTAGACCACCGAGGTCACCTTCTCCCCGCGGTGCTCATACGAAAAACCCTGGGCACGGTCGTTTTTTCCCTGGAAAAACGCCTGGCCGGGAAGTCCCGCCGTGTCCTTAACGTAGGTACCCGATCCACGACGGCTGGTAATAAGACCTTCCTCGGTGATTTGCTCGATAGCTCGTTTGACGGTGATTTTGGAAACGCTATAGAGCTCGCAGAACTCAACGACGGTGGGAAGCTTATCGCCCGGTTTAAGAGTGCCATCCTCAATACTCCGACGAATATCTGCAGCTATCGCCTCGTATTTGGGAATCATGGAACCTCCTTTCCGACATATTTGAATACAAAAGTAAGTATAACCCTCAACAGGGCACCCATATTACTTTTATCTAAGAAGTTCGAGAAAAAAAAAAGAAAAAGACGCTTTACTTTTAAAATTAGAGCGCTATAGTTTAAGCAACAAACGGAATCCTAGCGCAGAACAGGATTGACTGTTTGGGGCCGGTTTTGTTTTGGTGGGTTGGATATCGGTATAACCGGTGCGCGCCCGCGCCGGATAACCTGCCAAAGCAAACTCGTCTCCAACCGGAAGCTCTAGAACACGAAAGCGAGGACTTTGATGGCACAGTATCAGCTGCCCAACGACTTCTTCTTTGGCGCTGCTATGTCCGGCCCGCAGACTGAGGGTCAGTGGAACCAGGGCGGCAAGCTCGAGAACCTGTGGGACACCTGGTCCATCCAGGATCTGGGTTCGTTTTACAACTGCGTTGGCTCTTATGCCGGCAATGACTTTATGGCCAAGTACCAGGAAGACTTTCGCATTTTGAGGGACTTGGGCCTGGATACCTATCGCACTTCCATCCAGTGGAGCCGTCTGCTCGATGCCGACGGCAACCTTAATGAGGAGGGCGCTGCGTGGTATCACGAGTTGTTCCGCGCTTCTCGCGAGGCCGGCCTGGAGCCGTTTGTCAACTTGTACCACTTTGACATGCCCACCTACCTCTTTAACCGTGGCGGCTGGGAGAGCCGTGAGGTCGTCGAGGCTTACGCGCATTACGCCGACGTCGCCTTCCACGAGTTTGGCCAGGAGATCAAGTACTGGTTCACCTTTAACGAGCCTATCGTCGAGCCCGAGCAACGCTATCAGGAGGGCGTGTGGTTCCCGCAGCTCCACGACTTCACCCGCGCCCGCACCGTGCAGTATCACATCTCGCTGGCGCATGCGCTGGCCGTGGCCAACTATCGTCGCGCCTATGACGAGGGCGCTATTCGCGCCGATGCCAAGATCGGCATGATCAACTGCTTTACCCCGGTCTACACCAAGGAGAACCCCAGCGAGGCAGACCTCGAGGCCGTGCGTATGACCAGCGGCATCAACAACCGCTGGTGGCTCGACCTCATTACCAAGGGCGAGCTTCCTGCCGACGTGCTCGACAGCCTAGCCGAGGGCGGCGTTAAGCTCCCGTTCCGTGCCGGCGACCAAGAGATTCTCAAGCAGGGTGTTGTCGACTGGCTTGGCTGCAACTACTACCACCCCACGCGCGTTCAGGCGCCGGCGAGCAAGATTGACCAGTACGGCCTGCCGCACTTTGCCGACGAGTACGTATGGCCCGACGCCGTTATGAACGAGAGCCGCGGCTGGGAGATCTACCCGCAGGGCCTCTACGACTTTGGCATGGACTGCGCCAAGAACTATCCCGATCTTGAGTGGTTCGTTTCCGAGAACGGCATCGGCATCATGGACGAATACAAGAACCGTGACGCCGAAGGAACCATCCAGGATGACTACCGCGTCGACTTTGTACGCCAGCACCTGGAGTGGGTTGCCAAGGCAATCGCCGAGGGCGCCAAGTGCCGCGGATACCATTATTGGGCCGTCATCGATAATTGGTCTTGGGCGAATGCCTTTAAGAACCGTTACGGTTTTGTCGAGGTCGACCTTATGGACGGCTACAAGCGCCGCCTTAAGAAGTCGGCAGCTTGGCTCAAGCAGGTCGCCACGACTCACGTGGTTGATTAGCGACCGGGCGAACGCCCAGACTGCGCGCCGCCGCGCGCAACACATGGCACATCTGGTGGCGGAGGGCGACAGACCACCATGCGCATAGGAAAAGGCCGGATTTGAAAGTTAGGAGCAATCATGGCCAGTGACAACGGAAAGAGCTTCCTCGACAAGTTTGCCGAGGTCTCTGCGAAGGTGGGAAACCAGGTTCACCTGCGTTCGCTGCGTGACGCCTTCGCGACCATCACGCCGCTCTATATCCTTGCGGGTATCGCGGTTCTTATTAACAACGTCGTGTTCCCTCTGTTCCCGCTCGATGCGGCGGGCCTTGCCAACCTTCAGACGTGGGGTTCGGCAATTACGCTGGGCACCCTCAACGTCTCTGCCATTATCTTGGCCGGATTGATTGGCTACAGCCTCGCTAAGAACAAGCGTTTCGATAACCCGCTCGCTTGCATGGTCGTCGCTATCTCTGCCTTCGTCATCATGATGCCGCAGCAGATCACCGCCACGCTTGCCGCCACGAGCCCGCTGCTCACCGACAAGATCACCTCCGCCGAGGTCACGGGCGCCCTTTCGACTGCCAACACCGGCACCAACGGTCTGTTCTCGGCTATTATCATCGCCCTGCTTTCCGTCTCGCTCTTCATCAAGATTTCTGGCGTCGAGAAGCTCAAGGTTAAGCTGGGCGAGGGCGTGCCCCCCGCGGTCTCCAACTCCTTCAACGTCATGATCCCGATGCTGCTCAACCTCGCAATCTTCGCTCTTGCCGCAGCCCTGCTCGCCGTGTGCGCCGGCACCGATCTGTGCGCCATCATCTCCACGTGCATCTCCAACCCGCTTAAGAACATCATGAACGCCGGTCCGTGGGCTGTTATCCTCATCTACACCCTTGCTAACCTGCTGTTCTGCGTCGGTATTCACCAGTCCACCATCTCTGGCGCTACCGTCGAGCCGATCCTGACCATGCTCATCGTCGACAACATGGCTACCTTTGCCGCCGGTGGCACCATCCAGCCCGATCACTACATGAACATGCAGATCGTTAACAGCTTCGCCCTCATCGGCGGCTCGGGCTGCACCCTCATGCTTCTGCTCGACACGCTCCTGTTCTCCAAGAACAAGGCTTCCGAGACCGTTTCTAAGATGGCTATCCTGCCTGGTCTGTTCAACATCAACGAGCCGGTTATCTACGGTTACCCCATCGTGTACAACCTGCCGCTCATGATCCCGTTTGTTCTCCTTCCCGATCTGTTCATCGGCATCACTTATGGCCTTACCTGCGCAGGCATCATCAGCCCCTGCATCGCCCAGGTGCCCTGGACTATGCCCCCCGTCATCAATGCCCTGCTCGCTACGGGCTTTGACTGGCGCGCCGGCGTGTGGCAGGCTCTCGAGATTGTCATTGGCATGGCCGTCTACCTGCCCTTTATGAAGATTTCCGAGAAGGCAATCGCCAAGCAGGAGGCTCTCGCCGAGTAGAACGCCTAACGTTCGTCCCTTTCACCTTTGCGGGCGCCGGTACGCGGTGCCGGTGCCCGCGGCTCTCTCCCTTGTGTAAAGATGCAGGGGGGGTGGGCACAATAGCCGCAAGGAATAAAACCAGTTGTCGTCTGCGCGCCGCGCAGTTATAAGGAGGAAACCATGAAGAAGATCATGCTCTGCTGCAATGCCGGTATGTCCACGAGTCTGCTGGTCCAGAAGATGCAGGCCGAGGTTGCAAACCGTGGTCTGGATATTGAGGTCGAGGCTCGTCCCATGAACGAGGCCCACGATCACCTGGACGAGTGCGACATGTTGCTGCTTGGCCCGCAGATCGGCTACACCAAGGGCGATTTTGAGAAGGAGGCCGCCGGTCGTTTTCCGGTCGAGGTCATCAACATGGTCGACTACGGCCGCATGAACGCTGCCGGCATCATCGACCACTGCGTCAGCGTGATGGGCTAGGTGCTCCGCATGGAGGATATGAACGAACTGCAGATGACCTGCTTCGAGATCATCAGCTACGTCGGTACCGCCAAGAGCATGTACATCAATGCCGTGCAAAAGGCCAAGGAGGGCGATTTTGACGCCGCCGAGGAGCTTATCAAGCAGGGCGATGAGGCCTATAACGGTGGCCACGATGTTCACATGGGGCTTCTGAAGAAGGAGGCCAACGGCGAGCGTAACGGCGAGGCCCCGTTGATTCTGCTGCATGCCGAGGACCAGATGGCCGGCACCGAGACCATGCGCGTCATGGCGACGGAGCTCATCGAGATTCACAAGCAGTTGCAGACACTTAAGGCCTAGTCGGCGTTATCGCCGCGACGGACCGTGCGGTCCAACAGACAACATAGTCCCTTTGACGGGCGCCGGGAGCCTCCGCCTCCCGGCGCCTTTATATTTGGGGAAGGTCTTGCGCGACCTATTGAGCGACCATTCGCGCTTCCTCAGATAAAACCTGCCAAAACAAACCTGTCCCTTTTTGGTAGGTTTTTGCCTTGGG
>CABUQI010000090.1 GCA_902493545.1 uncultured Collinsella sp.
CGCGAGCGTACGCAGATTCTGATGGATCTGGCCAACCAGGCTGGCGGTTTTGTCATCGGCACGGGCGATCTGTCGGAGCTGGCGCTCGGCTGGGCTACCTATAACGGCGACCACATGAGCATGTACGCCGTCAACGCGAGCGTGCCCAAGACGCTTGTGCGCCATCTGGTGCGCTATGCGGCTGATGTCTTTGGCGGGCGTATTGCCGAGGTCTTGCTCGATATCCTCGATACGCCGGTGTCCCCCGAGCTTCTGCCGCCCACGGGCGATGGCGAGATCGCACAGAAGACCGAGGATTTGGTGGGCCCGTACGAGCTGCACGACTACTTCCTCTACTACCTGCTGCGTTTTGGCTTTGAGCCGGGCAAGATCTACCGCATGGCGCTCAAGAGTTTCGAGGGCGTCTACGACGTCAAGACCGTCCACACGTGGCTGCGTACGTTCTATCGTCGCTTCTTTGCCCAACAGTTTAAGCGCAGCTGCCTGCCCGATGGCCCCAAGGTGGGCTCGGTGACGCTCAGCCCGCGTGGCGATTGGCGTATGCCGAGTGACGCCAGCTCACGTCTGTGGCTCGCACAGATCGACGCGCTCAATGCAATTGACTAAGGTTGGCTAAATTGAACCAATACGGGGGTTGCAAGCGTTACACTTTTGCAATCTGATGGCCCGTATCGCGCGGCGCTCTTGTCGGAGCGCCGCGTTTTTTATATCGAAAGGTGGCACCATGCAGGCATCGCAGCGTCTCGATCGCTTTGGCGCGGAGGTCTTCGCCTCGCTCAACAACAAGCTTCTCGCGCTGAAGGCTCAGGGCAAGACCATTTACAACATGAGCGTGGGCACGCCCGACTTTAAGCCGTACGGCCACGTGGTCGATGCGCTCACACAAGCCGCCCAGGATCCCGAGATGTGGAAGTATGCCCTGCGTGACCTGCCCGAACTCAAGCAGGCCGTGTGCGATTACTATGAGCGTCGCTTTGGCGTTTCGGGCATTACGCCGTCCATGGTGCAGTCGTGCAACGGCACGCAGGAGGGCGTGGGCCATTTGGGCCTGGCCCTGCTCGATCCGGGCGACACTATTTTGGTTCCCGATCCGTGCTACCCGGTCTTTGAGGCGGGTGCCAAGATCGCCGATGCCAAGCTCGAATACTATCCGCTGGTTGCCGAGCATAATTACCTGCCCTATGTGGCGGGTATCGATCCCGAGGTGGCCGATCGTGCCAAGTATATGATCGTGTCGCTGCCCGCCAACCCGGTGGGCTCGGTGGGCACGCCCGAGGTCTACGAGGAGATCATCGCTTTCGCCCGCGAGCACGACCTGCTGATCGTCCATGACAACGCATACTCCGACATCGTGTTCGACGGCGAGCCGGGCGGCAGCTTCTTGCAGTATCCCGGTGCGCTTGAGGTGGGCGTGGAGTTCTTCTCGCTCTCCAAGTCGTTTAACGTCACCGGTGCCCGCATCGGCTTTTTGGTCGGTCGCGAGGATGTGGTCTCGGCCTTTGCCAAGCTGCGCGGCCAGATCGACTTTGGTATGTTCTTCCCGATCCAGAAGGCTGCTATCGCGTGCCTTAATGGCCCGCGCGATGAGGTCGAGGCGCAGCGTCTGAAGTACCAGGAGCGCCGCGATGCCCTGTGCGACGGTCTTGAGGGCCTGGGCTGGGAGCGTCCCAACGCGCATGGCTCTATGTTTGTGTGGGCCAAGCTTCCCGGTGGTCGCACCGATTCCATGGCGTTTTGCGAGGAGCTCATGGAGAAGGCCGGCGTTGTGGTGACGCCGGGTGCGAGCTTTGGTCCTTCGGGCGAGGGGCACGTGCGCATGGCGCTGGTCCTGCCGCCCGACCAGATTGCTTTGGCTGTCGAGGCCATTCGCGAGGCGGGCCTGTATTAGAAAGCTATTTCGGCTCGTCAATAGCTCGAAACCGATTTCGTGCAGTTACTTTACGAATCCTGCAAACAATTTCGGTAAACGGTCGATTTTTGGCTGCGAATAGGAGCATAATCAAAGTCCCGATTGGATGTATTGGGATTACGGCAAGCCGCTCGGGTCGTTCCCGGGCGGCTTGTTTGTGGAGAGAGATGGGAGTTTCTAATGGTTAACGAGAAGAAGGTCGCTATCGTCGGCTGCGGTTTCGTCGGTTCGTCTTCGGCGTTCGCGCTGATGCAGAGCGGTCTGTTCTCCGAGATGGTCCTCATCGACGTGGACAAGAACCGCGCCGAGGGTGAGGCCTTGGATATCGCGCACGGCATGACGTTTGCCGAGCCGATGAAGATCTACGCCGGCGATTATTCCGATGTCGCCGACGCCGCCATGATCGTCGTCACTGCTGGCGCTGCCCAGAAGCCCGGTGAGACCCGCCTGGACCTGGTCAACAAGAACGTCAGCATCTTTAAGTCCATTATCCCCGAGATTAAGAAGTCCGGCTTCGACGGCATTCTGCTCATCGTCTCCAACCCGGTCGATGTTCTGACCTACGCCGCCATCAAGATGTCCGGCCTGCCCGAGGGCCACGTCATCGGTTCCGGCACCGTGCTCGACACCGGCCGCCTGCAGCAGATGCTTGGTGCCCACGTCGAGGTTGACCCGCGCGATGTCCAGGCCTATGTCATGGGCGAGCACGGCGACTCCGAGTTTGTCGCTTGGTCCAGCGCTCAGGTTGCCGGCGTTCCGCTGAACACCTTCTGTGAGCTTCACGGCCACCTGGAGCATGAGGCTGCCGAGAAGCGCATCGCTGAGGACGTCAAGAACTCCGCCTACACCATCATCGAGAAGAAGCACGCCACCTACTATGGCGTCGCCATGGCCGTCAAGCGCATCTGCACCGCCGTTATGCGCGATGAGCAGACCGTTCTGCCTGTCTCCTCGCTCATGGTGGGCGAGTATGGCCTGTCCGATCTTGCCATCTCCATGCCGACCGTCGTTGGCCGCGACGGCGTTGTCTGCCGCGTCCCCGTGCCGCTGAACGATGACGAGCAGCATGAGCTCACCGTCTCCGCCAAGGCCCTCAAGGACATCATCGACAGCGTCGATTTCTCCTGCTAAATCAAGCTCGCTGGAGCGAAAAGCTACAATGAAGGCGTCCGGGTCCACACGGCCCGGGCGCCTTTTGGTGCAAAGTAACCTGACCCCAATGCACCATAGTTGATGGGAGGGCCATGTCGGATTCGCCTAATTTTTTGACCTATGCCCAGACGGCGTTTGATCCGTTTGAGGAGCGGCCGTTCTGCGCGGTGGATAGCCTCGTCTTTGCGTGGTTGTCCTATTTGCGTTTGCCGGGTGATATGGCGGAGCTGACGAACTGGCAGGGCCTAGACGTACGCGCGCTGCTGCGTGCCGAGTGCTACCGGGACATGATTGACGACTTGTGGGACCCAGAGGGGAGCAGGGCCTTGCTGGAGGCCGTGGCGGCAAGCCCTCGCTACCGTGGCGTGAACGTTTGCGGCTATCGTGCCGTGAGCGATGTGGTGGCGACAGAGCAGTTTGCAGCCATGGCGTTCCGGTTTCCGGCGGGGTTTAGTTATCTTTCCTTCCGGGGGACCGACAGCACGATTGTGGGCTGGAAAGAGGACTTTAACATGGCGTTCCGGTGTCCTGTGCCGGCCCAGGAATCCGCGGCACGTTATGTGGACGAGGCGGCGGATGCGATTGACGGGCCGCTTTTGTGCGGAGGTCATTCCAAGGGTGGAAACCTTGCGGTGTACGGTGCGGCGATGTGCTCCAACATCGCCCGTGAGCGAATCGAACGGGCGTATTCCCATGATGGCCCGGGCTTCGTCGAGGAGTTTCTGAACGGCGACGCCTTTGCCGATCTTTCCGGTCGAATCGACAAGACGCTACCTCGGTCGTCGATCTTTGGCATGATGTTCGAGACACAGGAGGACTATGCCATCGTTGAGAGTACCGAGTTCAGCCTGCTGCAGCACAATCCCTTTAGCTGGGTGGTTGATGGTCGCGACTTCGTGTACTGCGAGCGCCTGTCCGCCGGCGCTCGATACGTTGATGGCTCCATTCGCGAGATGCTGCTTGCAGTGTCGCCTAGCGAGCGCGAGCGTTTTGTAGATGCGTTGTTCTCCGTGTTTGAGGCTACGGGTGCTGAGCGGTTTGCGGATATCGCTGGGAATCTGCGCGAGAGCCTACCCGTGATGCTCCAGGCTGCGCAAGGCTTTGACAAGGATACGCGACGCTTTGTCTCGCAGACCATCGTGGCAATCCTTAAATGCGCATTGCTGCCCAAACGCCCTCAGATCGACATGCCCGCTGCCGGCAAGAGTTTGGCAGAACAGCTCGAGGCTTGGCAGTCCGAGCTCCTGCGCTAGCCATTGGTGCAAAGCAACCTGTCCCCGATGCGCCGATCTTCGATGCGCCTGGGGCAGGCTCGACCGCTATACTGGTTCGTGCCGAAATCGATCTAGAACGGAATGCCGTATATGAAAATCAATCACGCGATTCTGCATATCATGGACTTTGACTCTGCCGTCAACGTCATGAGCCAGCGCGAGCTCGATATCGAGAGTCGTACCGTGCGCAACTTCGTGACCACGCATCTGCGCCGCGCACGCACCTCGGCCGACAACAAACGCGCCACGTTTGCCGAGAACTCTGCGTTTGGCGGCGAGCTCAAGGGCTATTTCTTTGGCGAGCGCGAGTTCGTGGACCTGTCGCAGCAGATTGCGGAGTTTATCTCCTCCGAGCTCACCAAAGCCGAGAAAGCCGAGTCCACCGACGTGCTCGTGGCCGATTTTGACGACGATGAGGATGCCCGCTGGTTTGCCGTGATGCTGCTGGGCTCCAAGCAGGCTTTTATGCACGAAGTGGGCCGCGAGGAGGGGGAGGTGCGCAACGACATCGCGCGCCACTACGCCATTCTGCCGAACCCCTCGCAAAAAGTGCCGAGCTATGCCATCGTGCGCGCGAGTACCATGGAGATCGGCTACGTGGACAAGAAGCGCAAGATTGCCGGCGAGGACCGTATGCTTATCCCCGATGGCTTGCTGCAGTGCGACACGGGAGTATCGGGCAAGGAGGTCATCGACACCGTGACGCGTGTGGTCGAGGAAGTCGCCGAGGAGCACGGTGCCAACACGGCTGTAGCGCTCGCTAAGGTTAAGGCTGCCGTTGCCGAGAAGGTTGAGGATGACGAGGAGCTGCCGCCTTGGGATATCGTCGACGAGGTCTTTGAGGACGAACCGGTTATCAAGGAGAGCGTGCGCGCGGCACTGACCGAGGAGAAGGTGCCTGAGCGTGTGCCCGTGGAGCGCAAGCAGGTCGAACGCGCGGCGGTGCGCAA
>CABUQI010000091.1 GCA_902493545.1 uncultured Collinsella sp.
CAGAATCGAAATGATCGAGCCCACCGATAACGTTGAGCATCGTAGTTTTGCCCGAGCCCGAGGGACCCAGAATGGCCACGAACTCGTTATCGCGAAAAGACAGGCTTACGCTATCGAGCGCCACCTGCGTAAACGACTGCGTAACGTACCTTTTGCAAATACTCTTGAGCTCCAACATGGACGGCAACCTCTCCCACGCGGGCGCACTTGCCCGCTCTCCCCCGCCGTTCGTATTCGACGCGTTTGTCCTACTCTATCCCCATTTTTTGCCGGAGCCAGTGAGGAATGTAACGAACCGCGCCAAAAAACGAACGGGATGGCGCCCAAAAGAAGAGGTCCCGAGCGGGACCTCTATATGGTGGAGCTTATCTTGAAAGGTAGCGGACTACTTCGCACAGCGGCGCACGATTCTCGCTATGCTTTACGCGTTTTTACTGCTCGCTATTCGCAATCGCCTGGTCGATAAGCTTGTCGAGTGCTGCGCGCTGCTCGGCGGAGCTGATGGCTCCCACGATTGGATCCCCTACGATGTTGCCATTCTGATCGATGACATACGTTGTCGGGAACGAGAACAAATTTGACGTAAACTTACCGGCCTCGCTATCCGACTTGAACCAGATGTTCTTATATGTCACGCCCTTCTTGCTCAGCACGTCCTTGGCATCTGCAATCTCGCCCTTGTTGCCATCGAGCGTAAAGGAATTGACGCCCACGACCTGGCCGCCCTTCTCGGCAAGCTCCTGATTCAGGTCCTCAAGGTCGCTCAACTCACCCACGCACGATTTGCAAGTGGTGAACCAGAAGTTCATGACGGTGACCTTGTTCTTAGAGAACAGCTCGTCGCTGTTCACGTCGTTGCCATCCAGGTCCTTGCCCGTAAAGCTGGGGAACTTCGTCGCCTCGCTCGAAGCATTGGCACCAGCCGTCATGCCAGCGGCCGAAGCGTCGACGCTCTCGCCTGCACTCGGCGTGCTTCCACAGCCGGGGAACTCCTTCTCCAGGCTCTCGAGCTTGTCCTCGATCTCCTTGATCTGCTGTGCACCGGCCTTGAGTGTCTTAAGCTCATCCGCCGTGAACTCATCCTTGGCGCCGTCGATGGTCTTGAGCAGGAAATCGCCGTAATTGCTGCCGTCCTCAATCATTGCCGAGTCTTTATTTGCCGCATTGAATACCTTTTCCCACAGCGCGTTATCACTCGAAAAGATCTCGTTCTCCTTCTGCATGAGCTTCGCATACAGCTCGGCGGCCTCGTCGGCATTGGCCGGCTTCTGCGCAGTGAGTTCTGCAATCTTAGGATCTGAGCCCGCAGCAGATTCGCTCGCATTGCCACCGGGCGCCGAACATGCCACAAGGCACAAGGCCAATACCGGCACCATAAACAGGGCCGCAATCTTAGAAAGCTTCATAGTCATTCCTCCGTTTTGTCGAAGCTTGTTTACTTTTTATCGGCGGTCAAGGGGAGCTTTTCCGCCGACACATCCAGGCCATAGCGATAGCTGATGGCATCGACGGGACAGGCCCCGATGCACTTTCCGCACCGGATGCATTCGGCATGATTGGGCGCGCGGACCACATCAACGTCCATCTGACAAACCTTTGAGCACTTGCCGCACGAGACGCATTTGCATGCATCGACCCGGATCCCCAATAGGGACACCTTATTCATGAGCGCATAGAATGCGCCGAGTGGACAAATCCATTTGCAAAAGGGGCGGTAGAACAAAACGCTCAGCAGCACCACGGCAATGAGAACGGCAAGTTTCCAGGTAAAGAGCTGCCCCAGCGCAGATCGAATGCCGGCATTGGCAATGGCCAGCGGAATGGCGCCCTCGAGCACGCCCTGAGGACAGACGTACTTACAAAAGAACGGGTCGCCCATGCCCACGTCGTTAACCACCAGCACAGGCAGCACTACCACGGCAAACAGCAGCACGACGTACTTGATGTACGTGAGCGGCTTGAGCTTTTTCGTGGAGAACTTTTTGCCGGGAATCTTATGAAGCAGCTCCTGCAGCCAGCCAAACGGGCACAGAAAGCCGCATACAAAGCGTCCCAGCAGCACGCCGAGCAAAATGAGCGTACCGGTGACGTAGTAAGAAAAGTTGAACTTGGATGAACCTACCACCGACTGGAACGACCCGATGGGGCACGCACCCGATGCCGCGGGGCACGAATAGCAATTAAGTCCAGGTACGCAGACTGTTTTTCCCGCGCCCTGATAGATGCTTCCTTTGGCAAAGTTTGGCAGGTGAATATTGGTGACCAGCGTCGCCGCCGCCTGAATGAATCCGCGAAATCGGGCCAAAACATGCGACGCAGTGTTTTCTCTTTTATCCAATTCCGATACACTCCAAGCACAGCCTAATCGCTTTGGCCAGCACGGCATCCGCCTCGCCACGCATAACACCAAAGCACACCATGGCAATTCCGACGATCAACAAAGCGACCTGTACCACGGGTTTTACCGCTTTGAACAACCCAACCACTCCTTTCGTTACGCGACCATTGGACCATATCGACTATAAAATCCGTGTTAAGCGCGATTTGAAATGTGCAAGGAGACTGTTATGCGTATTTTGATCGTCGAAGACGAGCGAGCACTGTGCGATGCAATCGCGCGCAGCTTGCGAAACTTGGCGTACAGCGTCGACTGCTGTCACGATGGACAGGAGGCGCTCGACCTGCTGAGCGTCGAAGTCTTTGACCTCGTGGTACTCGACCTCAACCTTCCCCGTATCGATGGCATGACCGTGCTCAGGGAACTTAGGAAAACCGATTGCGAGACTAAGGTACTGATTCTGTCCGCGCGTGGCGAAGTATCCGATAAAGTCGCCGGACTCGATGCCGGCGCCAACGATTACCTTACCAAGCCGTTTCATCTTGACGAGCTTGCGGCAAGGATCCGCAGCCTTACCCTCAGGCGCTTTGCACAAAGCGACATAGTATTAACCTGTAGAAAGCTCCGCTTTGACACCAAGGCGCGCATCGCTTCCGTAGACAGCGAGGCCCTATCTCTTACGCGCAAGGAAACGGGAATCTTGGAATACCTGATGCTTAATCAGGGGCGACCGGTAAGCCAAGAGGAGCTTATAGAGCACGTTTGGGATAGCAGCGTGAACAGCTTTAGCAACGCGACCCGCGTTCACATCTCGTCGCTCCGCAAAAAGCTACGCAGCGCTTTGGGATACGACCCGATTCGCAATCGGATTGGAGAGGGCTACGTTATGGAGGATAGCGAATGAAAAGGCTTTCGCTGCAATGGCGCATAACGATTACGACGGCACTGCTCACGTGTGCGGCATGCGTGCTGACGAACTGCCTGGTCGGCTATACGGGCATGCGCTACATGGATGCCATCGGCAGTAACATCTCGGCCTTTAACGCAACCGGCGAAAATTCGCCCCAGGCGTTCGACCCAACGAAAGCGACCCCCGATGACAAGGTCACGATCGTCGTAAACGACGCACAGGAGTCTTTTGGCACGACAGCCTGGTACATCACGGCTGGAGTCACACTCCTTGGCGGCGCGCTGGCATACTTTGTGAGCGGCCGTGCACTCAAACCGCTACGGGCTTTTGCGGCCCAGGTCGAGCGTGTGCAGCCTGACAACCTAAGCGAAATCAGGCTCAGTGAAGATGTGCCCATCGAGCTACAACGATGCAGCGCCTCTTTCAACGACATGATCGCCCGTCTTGGCGAAGGGTTCTCTGCACAGCGTCAGTTTACCGGCAACGCCGCACACGAGCTGCGCACCCCGCTCGCCCTTATGCAAGCACAGATTGAACTATTCATCTCCGAGCACTCCGGTTTGCAACCCGAAACAGCCGAGCTGCTCGGCCTGCTACAAGAACAAACCGAGCGCATGTCTCGAATGGCCAAGGTATTGCTCGAGATGAGTGAGCTCCGCAGCGTTCCTTGCGAGGACGATGTGGAGCTTGGCCCCTTGTCCGAAGAGGTCCTCACCGACCTTGCGCCACTTGCCGAAAAAAGGGGCATAGCCCTCAATTGTGCTGGAGACGCTCTAGTAATCGGGAGCGACACGCTCCTCTATCGGCTGGTGTTTAACTTGGCCGAAAACGCCATCCGTTACAGCCGCCCCGACTCGACTGTCAACGTCTCCATCAGCGACAGCGACAACCACGTGCTCCTGCGAGTCAAAGATGAGGGCCCGGGAATACCCAAGCAGCACCGTGAGAGCATCTTCCAACCGTTCTTTCGCCTGGATAAATCCCGCAGCAGGGCATACGGCGGCGCAGGACTCGGACTAGCGCTCGTTTGGGAGATTGCAACGCTTCACGGTGGCACGGTAGAGGTTGAAACAAGTTCCGAGAACGGGACCACCATGCTCGTAAGCCTTCCAAAACGATCCGTAGCGTTAACCGAACAGTAAAACGAAAGGGGTCCCGAGCAACAGGAGTACAATTGCTGCTATTGTTGCCAGCTGTTGGGAGATGGAAGATGGACTGCGATGGCTACCCATGCGTTCCCATGCCGTTGATGTGCACTGCCTTTGTGCCGGGGCAGATTGACGCTGCGGTTGCAGGCATTTCCGGCCCCGATTCACGCACCATCGCCACGGCAGAAGCGCTGTACTTTCGCGGACAGGCCGCCCTCGCAGCCAAGACGGCGCGCCCCTATCTTGACGCCACCGACCCCGCACTGCGCTATTCCGCATGCTTTATCTGCGGATATGCCAGTCTGTCGCTCAACCGTATCGCCGACGCCCGCCGGTGCCTTGCGGGCATTCTCGATGCGCCCACCGACGAAGAATCGCTCGCCGTCCACGCCATGCATATCCTGTTCGCCTCGGCCGCAAGCGTCCTGCTACACTTGCCTTCCCCGTATTCTGCCGAAGAGTTTTATCCGCTTGCGGCGCATCTACCCGAAGGCCTGCGCCTGTTCGCCAGCTACGTGATGGCGCATGCCCTGTACCTGCGCGGCGAATATGGCCGCAGTCTGGGCATGGCGGAAAACGCCCTGATCATGAAACAGGGGAGCTATCCGATCTCGGAACTGTTCCTGCACCTGGCAGCTTCCATGGCATGCATGAGTCTCAAAGACGTCGACGCCGCAAAAACGCACTTCGGAGCCGCTTGGAACATTGCGCGCCCCGACGGCCTTATCGAGCTCATTGGCGAGCACCACGGCCTTTTGCAGGGGCTCATCGAGGCATGCCTAAAATCGCAATACCCTGACGATTTCGCACGTATCATCGAGATTACGTATCGATTCAGCTACGGCTGGCGGCGCATCCACAACCCCG
>CABUQI010000092.1 GCA_902493545.1 uncultured Collinsella sp.
ATGTGCTGCTGCTGGATTACGGCCCCGAGAGCTTCTATAACTCGGTGAGCCGCGTATTCTACGGAGTCCGTCATGATCGATGAGCTGCAGGTTTCTAACATTGCGCTCATTCGCGAGGCGACGCTGCTGCCGAGTGCCGGCCTGACTGTCCTGACCGGCGAGACCGGTGCCGGCAAGACCGCGCTGCTCTCGGCCCTCAAGCTTATTTTGGGTGAGCGCGCGGATTCGTCTATGGTGCGCGAGGGCGAGGCGCTGGCGAGCGTCGAGGCGCGCCTGTTTGACGGCCCGCACGACACGGAGGGCTTCATCGTGCAGCGCAGTCTTTCTGCCGAGGGCCGCAGCCGCGTGAAGATTGACGGACGCATCGCCAGTGTGCGCGAGCTTTCGGAGCGCGTTGGCGTGATGATGGATCTGTGCGGCCAACACGAGCACCAGCGCTTGCTCGATCCGGCGCATCATGTTGCGATGGTCGATGCCTGGGCAGGGCGCCCTGCACTCGAGGCGCTCGAGCACTACCGCGCCTGCTTTAAGGCTTCGCGCGCTGCCGCTAAGGAGGTTCGACGTGTCGAAGAGACCTCGCGTGCGCAGGGGAGCCGCGTCGAGGAAGCGCGCTTTGCGCTCGAGCGCATCGGCGAGGTCGACCCCAAACCGGGCGAGTATGAGGAACTCGAGGAACTGCTGCCGCGCTCCGAACATGCCGAGGTGCTGGTTGCCACAGCTAATGATGCCCATGCATCGCTTGCCTCTGAAGGGGGAGCGCTCGATGCCGTGAACAGCGCCGTGGCAGAACTTTCCCGTATGGCTTCCGTCGATCGCAAACTTGGCGACATTGCCGATTTGCTTTCGGATGCCTGTATCTCCCTTGAGGATTGCGCGAACGAACTTCGTGCCTATCGCGATGGCGTCGCCTTCGATCCGCGCGAGCTCGCTCGCATGCGTGAGCGGTATTCCGACCTCAAGGGCCTGCTGCGTCAGTGGGGTCCTACCATGGACGATGTTTTTGCCATGCGCGATCGCTCGCAAGAGCTGCTGTCCCTGGTCGATGATGGCGATGAACAGATCAGAAAGGCGCGTGAGGCACTCGGGAGCGCCGAGCACGAGTTGTTTGCCGCTGCCAAGGCACTTAAGCGCGCTCGCAATGTGGCGGCCCCGCGCTTCTGCCACGAGGTTTGCCGCCAGATGGCTCGCCTGGAGATGGGCGGCGCCGAGCTCGTCTGGGAGTCGCGTGATCTTCCCCGTGCTGAGTGGACGCCCGTTGGTCCTTCGAGCTACGAGCTGCTATACCGCAGCGGTGCCGGTTTGACTCCACGTCCCCTGCGCCGCATTGCGTCGGGCGGCGAGCTCAGCCGCGTCATGTTGGCAAGTAAGGTTGTCCTCGGTAACGCGGACGGTGTCGATACGCTGGTGTTTGACGAGGTCGATGCTGGTGTCGGCGGCTCTACCGCACGTGCCCTCGCGAGCGTGCTGGCAGATCTCGCCGCTACGCATCAGGTGATTGTCGTAACCCACTTGGCGCAGGTTGCGGTCATGGCCGACAAACATTATGTTGTCAGTAAGGAACCGGGCGATGTTCCCCAGACGCATTTGGACGAGGTGACCGGCGAAGCGCGTACCGCCGAGATCGCCCGCATGTTGAGCGGCGATCAATCGGAGGCGAGCTTGGCGCATGCCAAGCAGATGCTTGAAGAAGCTCGAGGTTAGGTCGTATCAGCGGTGTTGGTGGGACAAAATAGACTGAATTTTTTGTCTCACTTCGCGTTTTACTCCACGACCTTATCCGGTTGGATGAGTTCCTCATAGTAGCTGATGTGCTCTCGGGCGTCCTCGATTTCGGGCAGCAGGAAGTTGTAGATGACCTCTATGATCATCGTGGCGCTCATCTTGGAGAATGCGAAGTCACCCGTTGTCAGCAGCGCTTCGTGATTGACGGTATTAAAGGTGTAGTCGGCGAGGCGTGCAAGTGGAGACTTGCTATCGCTGCTGATGACGACTACGGTTGCGCCGCAGTTGCGAGCCGCTTTTGCCATGCGATTCAGTCGGCGCGATTTGCCAGAGTTTGAGATTAGCACGATGACGTCACCCGGGCGTAACGTGAGCGCAAAGCCGATTGATGTCTCGCTAATGGTGCTCGCCATGCAGCGCAGGCCCAGCTGCGAAAACTTAAACGTCGCATCGAGCGCGACCGCGTTCGTATTGCCCACGGCGGCGAACTCAATAACGCCGGCATTCTTAAGCGCGTGTACAACTGCGGCCAACGTGTCGTGATCAATGCCGTCGATGGTCGCATTAAGCTCACTCACCTTGGCGGCGAGGATATTTTTAAGGCTCTGCTCCATGTTGTCGAGCGAGACCTCGTCGGTCAGGCCCTCGTTGCGCTGACTCTCTAAGTCGCGCGCCAACGAAAACTGAAAGCTGCGGAAGCTGCCAAAGCCCAGCTTGCGGCAGAAACGCGAAACGGTCGCCTCGGACGTGGCGGCAGCGCGCGAGAGCTGAGCGGCCGTGAGGCGTGGCGCTTCGGACTGGTGCTCCAATATATAGTCGACAATGCGCTGCTCGGACTCGCTGTATCCCTGATGGGTACTAATGAGGGAAAGTGCGCTCTTGCTACTATCGGTCATGGATGGCTCCTGGTTGGCATGAAAATCTAGCTTGATTTGCAATGCCATAGTATACGGGCATTTTCAATTACAAGATACACCTTGCCGTTTCAAGTGTTGATGGTAAACTTTCACTTACCGTTTACGGTTATGAAAGAACCTTTCACCGGAGAATTGCGCCTTGTCTCTTCTCACGCGGACGGTAGGTTGGTATCTTTCAAGTGTGGAAAAACGCGCATCGAAGTGCGTGTAGGGGAGCGCCCGCGGGCGCTGTACTCAAGAAGGAGGGACACATGGCTAAGTTTGACATCATCGCCGCGACCGGTTGCCCGACCGGCATTGCGCACACCTTCATGGCGAAGGAGGCGCTGGAGAAGGCTGCTGCCGAGCGAGGTCTGACCATTAAGGTCGAGACTCATGGCCAGGTCGGCGTCGAGAACGAGCTCACCAAGAGCGAGATCGCCGGTGCCAAGGCCGTCGTCGTCGCAGCCGATAAGGATGTCCAGGCTGAGCGTTTCGACGGTAAGCCCATGGTTTCCGTTGGTGTTTCCAAGGCCCTGTCTGTCGAGGCTGCTGGTAAGCTGATCGACCGCGCGCTCGCCGCCAAGGGCGACGACACGGTTGCCGCTGCCGCCGATGTCGAGGACGAGGTCGAGGAGAAGGAGTCCATCGGTCACGTCATCTACAAGCACCTCATGAACGGCGTCAGCCACATGCTGGTCTTCGTCGTTGCCGGTGGTGTTCTGACCGCCATTTCGTTCCTGTGGGGCATCACGTCCTTTGATTCGACGGCTGCCGACTACAACAGCTTTGCCGCGATGCTCAAGATTATCGGCGGTATCGCCATGAACCTCATGGTTCCGGTGCTCTCCGCTTACATCGCCGAGTCCATCGGCAAGCGCCCAGCGCTCGTCCCCGGTTTCGTCGCCGGTATGATTGCCATCCAGGGCCTGCCTGTTAACGCCGAGACCGGCATGATCGACGCCGGTGGCGCCGGCGTGGGCTTCGGCTTCCTGGGCGGCATCGTCGGCGGCTTCCTCGCTGGCTATGTCATCCTGCTGCTCGAGAAGGTTTTCTCTAAAATTCCTGCGAGCCTTAATGGCCTGAAGGCAATCTTCCTGTATCCGCTGTGCTCTACCGCCATCGTCGGCCTGGTCATGCTCGGTATTTCCGGCCCCATGGCTGCCATTAACCAGGGTATGATGGATTTCCTGCAGAGCCTCGGTAACTCCGGTCCGGTGATCCTTGGCCTGGCCATCGGCTGCATGTGCGCCTTTGATATGGGCGGCCCGGTCAACAAGGCCGCTTACGCTACTGGCACCTTCCTGCTCGGTACCGCTCTCGAAGCTGGCGTCGGCACCGAGACCTACAACTTCGGCACCAACTTCATGGCTGCCGTCTCCGCCGCTTGCATCGTTCCGCCGCTGATCACCACCTTCGCCGTCGTTGTCGGCAAGAAGTACTTCAGCCAGGAGGATCATGACGCCGGTATCGTCAACCTCATCCTTGGTTGCACCCACATCACCGAGGGCGCCATTCCGTTCATGACCAAGAACATCTGGCCCGTCATGCCCATCATGATGCTCGGTTCTTCCATCGCTTCCATCTTGACCATCTTCTTCAACGTTCACGATCCGGCGCCTCACGGCGGCTTCCTGGTCCTGCCCGTTGTCGAGAACGGTCCGCTGTGGGTCCTCGCGATCCTCATCGGCGCTGTGGTCGGTGGCATCCTGTTCGTGGCCTTCAAGAAGTACGACTTCGAGAAGAATCAGAAGGCCGCTCCTGTAGCCAGGTCCGTTGAGGCCCCCAAGGCCGCTGCCGTCGAGGCCCCCAAGGCCGAGGCT
Organism: uncultured Collinsella sp.; assembly: GCA_902493545.1. Taxonomy (GTDB): domain Bacteria; phylum Actinomycetota; class Coriobacteriia; order Coriobacteriales; family Coriobacteriaceae; genus Collinsella. Next base: position 4,442 of record CABUQI010000092.1, read on the forward strand.
GCCGACTTCGTGAAGGTCGAGAATGTCTTTGTCGCCGAGGACTTCGCTTCTCGTGACGAGGCTCTGAGCTTCGTTTCCAACCAGGCTGTCAAGGCCGGTATCGCCAGCGACGCCGACGCCGTGATGAACGCCTTCCTGGCCCGCGAGGCCGAGGGCACCACGGGCATGATGGAGGGCTTCGCCATCCCGCATGCCAAGTCCGACGCCATTACCGAGGCTGCCGTCATCGTCGTCAAGGACGAGTCCGGTGTGACCGGTTGGGACACCATGGACGGCGCTCCCGTCAACGTGGCCATCGCGCTGCTCATCCCGGGTGCCCAGGCCGGCACCACGCACCTTAAGATCCTGTCCAAGGTCGCCGAGGCGCTCATGGACGAGGACTTCCGTGCCACCGTCAAGGGTTCCACCGACGCCGCCAAGATCGCCAAGACGATCAACGCCCGCCTGGTCTAATCCCGCAACACGCGAATACCATCGCCCCCTGTATATAAGGCGGAGTCCCTCTCCAGGGCCTCCGCCTTTTTCTACCCCTCCCATAAGTTGCGGTGAAATAGGGACTGTTTAAACGATTCAACCCCAAATTTAGTCCCTATTTCACCGCAACTTATAAAAGGTCATAGAGGGGGCTACCTATCGAGTCTTTGTCGCGAACGGTTCATCAGCCTGAATTCCGTTTGCACGATATTGCTCTGGACCGACCGAGTTTCCGCAGCTTGCTCGCCCACAGGGGGCCGGACGCGGCCAGTGAGATTTATCGCGAGTTCCGCACGAGCCGAAGAGCACTTAATGTGCTCTTCGTG
>CABUQI010000093.1 GCA_902493545.1 uncultured Collinsella sp.
GACCTGACCAACCGCTTCTACAACCGCAACCTTGCTGGCGGTGCCATGCTCGATATTGGCGTGTATGCCCTGTCTGTCATGCGCCTCTTTATGGCGAGCCAGCCCGCTGAGGTTGTCTCGCTGGGCAATACCTGTGAGACCGGCGTTGACGTTGCGGGCGGCATCGTATGCCGTAATTCCGAACAGCAGCTGGGCGTGGTGAGCCTCACGCTCCACTCCAAGCAGCCCAAGCGCTCGGTCATCAGCTTCGATAAGTGCTACATCGAGGTCAACGATTATCCGCGTGCCGATCACGCGACCATCGTGTGGACTGCGGACGGCCACCGCGAGGAGGTCCACGCCGGCACCGAGGCTTACGCCCTGTGCTATGAGATGGCCGATCTTGAGAAGGCCGTTGCCGGCGACGACTCCAAGCGCGAGCTGCTGGGTTATGCTTCTGATGTTATGGAGCTTATGACCAGGCTTCGCGCCGACTGGGGAGTCGTGTACCCCGAGGAGGAGTAAGCGATGCTTGCGGAAGATAGGCTCAACGCGATCGTGTCGATGGTGCAGCAGGCCGGCTCGGTTACCGTGCCGGAGCTTGCCGAAGCCTTGGGCGTGACGGCGTCTACCATTCGGCGCGACCTGCAGACGCTCGACCGAGCGCATCGCATCGCCAAGGTCCACGGTGGAGCGACGAGTCTTGAGCGCGCGCACGTGACGCGCGACCTAACGCTTAATGAGCGCAGCGACCTCCATAACGACGACAAGGAGCGTATCTGCGCCCGTGCGGCGGCACTTGTGGAGCCCGAGAGCTTTGTATACATCGACTCGGGTTCGACGACGCTCAGGCTCATCGAGCATCTTCCACACCTTGAAGATGTCACCTATGTGACCGATTCCGTGCTCCATGCTCAACGCCTTGCTTTGCGCGGCATGCGTACCGTGGTGCTGGGCGGCGAGCTCAAACCCGAGACCGAGGCGCTCGTTGGCCCCGATGCCTTGGCAACCTTAGACCGCTACAACTTCAACTGTGGCTTTTGGGGCTCTAACGGCATTGCCGCCGAGCAGGGCTTCACGGCGCCCGATATCGAGGAGGCGCAAGTAAAGCGTATCTCGATGCGCCATACGGCCAAGCGCTTCGTAATCTCGGACGCCAGTAAATTTGGCATGGTGGCGCCCGTCAAGTTCGCGGACTTCCGTGACGCAACGATTATTACCGCAGGCGATGTCCCCGCCAAGTACCGGGCAATGGACAACGTCATCACTGTCTAACAGCGAGACAAGGCCAAAACCACCACGAAGGCGCCTGTCCCCATTGTGGTGGTTTAGGGCTCCCAGGGGCAGGGGGCTTCGATGTGGATGTGCTCGCCGGTTACGGGATGCGTGAAGGACACGCTGTGGGCGTGGAGCATCAGGCCGCAGGGGCGCGGCGTTCCGTACAGGTCGTCGCCAACCAGGGGATGACGCTCGCTCGCCAGGTGCACGCGAATCTGATGCTTGCGGCCGGTGAGCAACTCGACATCGATATACGAGCGCGCGGGCAGGCCACGACGGCTCTTAAGACGTTTGAGCACCTTCACGCGAGTTTGAGACGGCTTGCCGCTGGCGCCGACGCGCATCTTTCGGCTGTCGTGACGGTCGCGGGCGATGGGCTTGTCGATGAGCTTCTCGTTCCAGTCGATCTTGCCCTCGGCCAGCGCCAGATAGTGCTTTTCGAAGGCGTGGTCGATGACCATTTGGTCAAAGGCGGGCTGCGTCTGTTTGTCGAGCGAGAACAACACCACGCCGGTGGTGTTGCGGTCTAGGCGGTTGAGCGGCTGCATGTCAGTCGCGGCAAAGCCGTCGCCCATCGCCAGTAGCAGATCGCTGGCGTAGTCGGTAAGTGTGCGCTCACCGGTGCCGTCGCCGTGGACGATCATGCCGGCGGGCTTATCGATGGCCAAGAGCCAGGCGTCGCAGTAGAGGACTTGGGGTTCTTCGTTCACGTGTAAGCCTTTCGGTTAGCTAATTCCCACAAACATGCAGCCTGAGGTCGCCCCGCGTAGGCGGGCAGCGGGCTTGCGGCCGGCTTGAGCCGCCTCGACGGCGCGACGGACGCGAGCGACGGCACGGCCAATCTCATCGGCCTCGAGCAGCGTTCCGTCCACCATAAGACGACGGACGCCGGCGTCGAGCAGCTGCGGTACCTGCGGCGTGAGGTCGATGGGGTAGGCATCGTACAGGCGAGAGCGGCCGTGGATGTCAGTTCGGACGGGCATGACCTTTCCGTCGATATTCTTGAGCGAGAGCTTGCGGGCACGCAGGCGGCAGCTGGCACAATCGTGGATACAGCCGTTGGCAACCTGCAGAATGCAATGCTCGCTTGTCATGACGCGCGGGCGGCCAAAGACGGTGATGCCCAGAGCCGCGGGCGCGGCGGCGCCGAGCGAGACAATCTCGTCGAGTGTGATCTCGGGCGAGAGCCAAAACGCACCGGCTCCGCGCTCGGCAAGCGCCTCCATGCAGGGCGTGTTGTGCACCGGCAGGCAAGAGCGGACCTCCGCCGTGGCGCCAACCTGGGCGGCCAGCGCGAGCTCAGAGATGTTGCCAATATCGACCGTGGCACCGGCAACAACCCACGGGTCAACGCGCTCGTGGTCGACGGTGCGGCAGACCTCGTCGAGTACGGGTACAATGCCCTGCTCAAGTGCATCGGCGGGGGAGACACCGGCTGCCTCGAGCGCATCGGTGGTCATGTAGATGCGCGTTGCACCCTCCGCGCGGGCGGCCTCGGCGGCCTCGAGCGAGGTGACGGTGGTGCAGATCTGCGGCTCATCGCGGTAGTGCTCGGGCGCGGGGCGGGAATTACTGGTTACAATCGCCGGCAGCTCGAGCGTTTTCGCGCGCTCCTCGTACGGTGCCAGAATGGCCTCTTCCAGCGCCTTACAAGCGGCGGCGCGCACCTTGTGCACGGCGGAAAAGCCCATACCGCAGCCGGCGTCGACCGAAACGTCAAAGCTCGCGGCCTCAAAGGGAGAGGAGCCCATGCGCCCGACGTGCTCAACCAGATCGGACGCCTCGACCGCGCGGGTCTTGGCGGCCTCGACGGTAAAGCCCGTGGCCGTGGCCGTAAGCGAAGGATCGTCGCAACAGGTGAGCGTAACGGCAAACGGCTCGCCCAGACGCGCCACAACGGACACGTCTACGGCGCGGCGGCGCAGCACATCGCGCTTGAGTGCGGCGCCGGCGGCGTCAATGGCGCGCTGGCTTCGAATCACGCGCACGCGGCAGCCCTCGGGCATGCTACGGGGCACGCGACACTCGATAACATCGCCGGCAGCGGCATCATCGGCGGCAATGGTGGTCAGGAACTGGTCAAACTCGTTATCGTGGCGAAGCTCCAGCAGGTCGCCCTTGCCCACGGGCTCAAGCAGCTCAATGCGGGCGATGGCGGCGCGGCGACGGCGATCGTCGGGCTTTAGTCCGCGTACATCGCGGTTGGCCAGACGGCTGCCCAGCACCGTGCCCACAATCTGGCCGCGGTTGTTGGAGCGCTCGTAGCTCATCATCTCGTCGCCCGAGGTGCCATCCTGGTAGGCGTGCGTAAAGTCGCGATTAAAGCAGCGCTTGAGCTGGCGCTGGCGAGCGGCGTCCTCGTGCTTATCTACGGCGACCCCGGCCAGCATGTCATCAATCTGGTGACGGTACACATCGACGATGGAGTACACGTAATCGGGAGCCTTCATGCGGCCCTCGAGCTTGAGCGATGCGGCGCCGGCGTCATACAGACGGCGAACAAGCTGCGACGTGTTAGTGTCGCGCGGGCATAGCGCGCGCTCGCGACCGGCAGGGGAGAGCGAGCGGCCGTTCTCGTCGATCAGCTCGTAAGGCAGGCGACAGGGCTGAGCGCACATGCCGCGGTTGGCCGAGCGGCCCGCCATGGCAAAGCTCGACAGCAGGCACAGACCCGAGTAGCAAAAGCAGATGGCGCCGTGGCTAAAGACCTCGAGGTCCACATCGGGCGCGGCGTTGTGAATGGCGGCGATCTCGTCGATGGAGAGCTCGCGCGAGAGAGTCACGCGGTCGGCACCCTGCTCGCGGCACCAAAGCGTTCCGCGGTCATCATGGATGTTCGCCTGGGTCGAGATGTGCGTCTCGATGCCGGGCATCGTGCGCTTGACCTCAAAGAACAGGCCCCAGTCCTGGATGATGAAGGCGTCGGCGCCCAGCGTGGAGCAGCGATGGATGAGTTGCAGCGCATCGCCCATCTCGGACTGCTTGATGACGATGTTGACCGTGACGTAGACGCGCGACCCGGCTAGATGTGCGGCGCGGCAGGCTTGCTCAAAGGCCTCGTCGGTAAAGTTGGTGGCCTTGCGGCGGGCGTTGAAGCTGCCCATGCCGCAATAGATGGCGTCTGCCCCCGCGGCGAGTGCGGCGGCAAAGGGCTCGGGCCCTCCGGCGGGCGCCAAAAGCTCGGGTCTGCGGTTGGTGGTTCGACTGGCGGTTGCGGTCATATCCTGCCTTTCAAAATGCTCAAATATTCAAAAGTATAGTGGTGCCGTTGCGGCAGGCGATGCCCGTGCTCCAAGCGGGATAAAGTCTTCAGCAGCTTGGGCTGGCTGACCCCGTGGAGAACCGTTCAGCGGTTCGGGGAAACCGTTGGGCGATAAAATATTCTCGTAAACTGATAATAATCTTGCATCGCGCGGAAACCTTGAGTACTATCCCAATCAAGCGCGGTGTTCAGACCGAACTGTGCCTCCCGGTGCGAACGCCGCGCTCACGCTTTCTAGTTAACCGTAAGGAGATAAACATGAGCAAGACCGTCGTGTCTTCCGATAACGCACCCGCAGCCATCGGACCGTATTCCCCCGGTATCCAGACCGGCAACATGGTGTTCCTGTCCGGCCAGCTGGGCATCGACCCCACAACTGGCAAGATGCCCGAGGGCGTCGAGGCCCAGGCCAAGCAGTCCCTTGCTAACGTCGAGGCCCTGCTGACTGCCGCCGGCGCTACGTTTGCCGATGTCGTCAAGACCACGGTCTACCTGGCCGACATTGCCGACTTCGCTGCCGTGAACGAGATCTACGCCTCCAAGTTCGAGGCCCCGTTCCCCGCGCGCAGCGCTTTCCAGGTTGCCGCCCTTCCGGCTGGCGGTCTGGTCGAGATCGAGGTCGTCGCCGCTCTCTAAGGCGTTGGCAACAACTAAACATGACATGCAAAAAGACCCTGCAGCGCGTGCGAGCTGCAGGGTCT
>CABUQI010000094.1 GCA_902493545.1 uncultured Collinsella sp.
AATGACCTCGTCCTGCTGCTCCTTGGTGAGCGTGTGGAAGTTCACGGCATAGCCGGAAACGCGGATGGTCAGCTGCGGGTACTTCTCGGGGTGAGCCTGAGCATCGAGCAACGTCTCACGGTTGAAGACGTTGATGTTCAGGTGATGGCCACCCTTCTCGGCGTAAGCGTCGAGCATGTGGACCAGGTTATCGGCCTGAGTCTCGGAAACTTCAGAAACCTTCATAATGTGTCTCCTTCGATCGATAGGCACCGGCCGAAACCGGCGCGCTAATCAGTAATCGTTATTGTTAGTATAGCACTAACAATAGTTACTCGCCCAGCTGATCAAGGTCGATATCGCCAAAGAACACCTGGTCCTCCTTGCCGAGCGCACCCGGGATGATGGAGAAGGTGTTGGAGATGCCGTCCTGAGCATCGCGGAACGGGAGCTTGGAAACCGAAGACAGCGAAGCGATGGCGCCGTGGCTATCGCGCTTGTGCATGGGGTTAGCACCCGGGGCGAACGGCTGGCCAGCCTTGCGGCCGTCAGGCGTGGAACCGGTCTTCTTACCGTACACGACGTTGGAGGTAATGGTCAGAACCGAGGTCGTGGGCACGGAGTTGCGGTAGGTGTCGTTCATGCGGATGTACTCCATGAACTGGTGCACAACGTCGTGAGCGATCTGGTCGACGCGGTCGTCGTCGTTACCGTACTTGGGGAACTCGCCCTCGGTCTCGAAGTCGACGATGATGCCGTTCTCATCACGGACGGGGTGGACCTTGGCGTACTTGATGGCGGACAGGGAGTCAGCCACGACGGAAAGGCCAGCGATGCCCGTAGCGAACCAGCGGTGCACGTGCTTGTCGTGCAGAGCCATCTGGATGCGCTCGTAGCAATACTTGTCGTGCATGTAGTGAATGATGTTCAGCGAGTTGACGTACACGCCAGCGAGCCACTTCATCATGTCGTTGTACTTGGCCACAACGTCGTCGTAATCGAGCGTATCGCCCTCGACGGCGCGATACTTGGGGCCGACCTGCTTCTTGGAGACCTCGTCAACACCGCCGTTGAGCGCGTAGAGCAGGCACTTGGCCAGGTTGGCACGGGCGCCGAAGAACTGCATCTCCTTGCCGATGCGCATGGAGGACACGCAGCAGGCGATGCCGTAGTCGTCGCCGTGGTAAACGCGCATGAGGTCGTCGTTCTCGTACTGGATCGAGGAGCTGGCGACAGAAGTCTTGGCGCAGAACTTCTTGAAGTTCTCGGGCAGACGGGTCGACCACAGAACGGTCATGTTGGGCTCGGGGCTGGTACCCATGTTCTCGAGCGTGTGCAGGTAGCGGTAGCTCATCTTGGTAACGAGCGTACGGCCGTCAACACCCATGCCGCCGATGGACTCGGTGACCCACTGCGGGTCGCCGGTGAACAGGGCCTGGTACTCGGGGGTACGGGCGAACTTGACCATGCGGAGCTTCATGATGAAGTGATCCACGAACTCCTGGATCTGCTCCTCGGTGAAGGTACCGTTGGCAAGGTCGCGCTCAGCGTAGATGTCAATGAACGTGGAGGTACGGCCGATGGACATAGCGGCGCCGTTCTGCTCCTTGACGGCAGCGAGGTAGGCGAAGTACATCCACTGGATGGCCTCCTGCGTGTTGGTAGCAGGGTTGGAAATATCGAAACCATAGGTCTCGGCCATCATCTTGAGCTCGCCGAGGGCGCGGATCTGCTCCTGCAGCTCCTCACGATCGCGGATGTTGTCGGCGGTCATGACCGTCGGGGTGGAAGCCTTCTGGGCCTCCTTGTCCTTGATCAGGTAGTCGACGCCGTACAGGGCAACACGACGGTAGTCGCCGATGATGCGGCCGCGGCCATAGCCATCGGGCAGACCGGTGATGATGTGGGCCGAACGGCAAGCACGCATCTCGGGGGTGTAGACATCGAAGACGCCGGCGTTGTGGGTCTTGCGCTCGAAGGTGTAGCGCTCGACAACGTTCTCGTCGACCTTATAGCCGTGCTGGCTGGCAGCCTGGCAAGCGATGCGGATACCGCCGTTGACGTGCAGCGCGCGCTTGAGCGGCTTGTCGGTCTGGAGGCCGACGATGGTCTCCTTCTCGCGGTGGGCGTTATCGATGTAGCCAGCGGGGTGGCTCACGATACCCGTGACGGTCTTGGTGTCCATATCGAGGACACCACCCTGCTCGCGCTCCTTAAGCAGCAGGTCGAGAACCTCGCCCCACAGCTCCTTGGTACGCTCGGTCGGACCTACGAGGAACGACTCATCGCCCTCGTAGGGGGTGTAGTTCTTCTGGATGAAGTCTCGGACGTCAACCTCTCCCGTCCAGATACCTTCCTTGAAGCCTTCCCATGCCTCCTGCATTGTGTAACCACGCTCCTAGTTACGTGTAATGCGGCGCTCTCTCACACCGCTGCTTATTGAATTCTTGAATTATCGGCTTGCACTACCGGCTTCTTCCGTTCTTCACCACACGTTGGTACAGGGAAAAACGTTTGTCCACCTTGGAACTGCAACCCAAAACCCAAGATTTCACCCGTTTGAGAAGGATAACATAGCTACCCCCTTCATCAGGGCTGTTATATGTTTCTTTTTTTATACCATTAGGGCGTTTTTAACAAATCCGCAGGAAATGCGAGCGCGAACAACTACCGTTCACCGATTTGTTTGGTATTTTTCCTTGCCTTTGTACGACGTTCACTCTAGCTGTTATGCCAGCTTTAGCAGGGTAAAGTGCCTCTGAGTAGGCTTTAGGACATGCCTAACGATCTGCCCCAAACTTTACTGGCACCGACGGTGTACGGAGGTCGCCTAAAGGTAGTTTTCTAGGCATGTCTCAAAATCTACCGTATAGGGCGCGCGTGCAAGGGTATCATCTTTCACCGAAAATAGTTTCTAGTGTTAGGGGTTTTCGGTGGAAGATACCGATTTCCATGAGCTTGGGCGTCAACTCCTTACCGAGTTTGGCGGCATTCACCAGCGCGTTTCGCGCTTTGTGGACAAAGCTCTCAGCGGCGAGATGGCTGTCATGCGCGCCCTTATGCTCGCTGGCGGTTCGCTCACGCCGAGCGAGCTCGCTGATCGCGCCTGGGTCTCGAATGCCCGCATTGCCAATATCCTACGCGCTCTCGAAGCCAAAGGCTGGGTTGAGCGTGAGCACTCAAAGACCGACCGTCGTCGCGTACACGTCATAGTGACCGACAAGGGATTCCAGGATCTCGAAATCAAACGCCGGGAATTCGAGGACCGCACCGCGGCTTTCCTCGAGCAGCTCGGCGAAACAGATACCCAAGAGATGGTACGCCTTCTTAGACGTGCCAACGAAATTATCGACCACAATCAAGAAAGGAGAGATGCCGAGTGAGGATTCTCAAGCTCTTTAAAAAGCATATCCTGGCACTGTTCACAGCTATCGTACTCATCGTAATCAGCTGCAACGCCGACCTGGCACTGCCTACCTATATGAGCGATATCGTCGACGTGGGCGTGCAGCAAGGCGGTATCGCCTCGCCCGTGCCCGACACCATTCGCGCCGAATCGCTCGACGACCTCGAACTCTTTATGAGCGCCAAGGACGCCAAAACTGTGGAGGCCGTGTTTAGCAATGCGGACAATAACGGCATTCGAACGTACAAGGGCACCGAGGAGGAGCGCGCCGACGGCGGCAAGATTGCCGACATCATGAGCCTGCCCGAGACCGTCGTGCTCGCCTTCAACCAGGGCATCGACGCCGACTCCATGGGCGACATGACCGGCGCATCCACCGAGGCAAGCGATGGCGGCGCCGCCCAGGCCATGCCCACCCCCGAGCAGATGGCGGCGATGACGCCCGAGCAGCTCGCCGAGATGCAGCAGAAGGTCGCAGCGGCGCAGAACATGCAAAAGCAGATTGATGCCGATGGCGGTAAGATCACCATGAAGAGCCTGCGCCTAGGCGTTGAAGGCGGTCTTATCGATCAGGGCAAGCTCGTCGAGGGCGCCAACGATATGGCAGACAAAATGGGCTCCATGTCGGGCTCCATCGTCACCCAGCGCGCCGTGAGCTATGTACAGGACGAGTACAAGGCACAGGGCATCGACCCCGCCGACGTGCAAAACGCCTACCTGGGCCGCATGGCGACCACGATGTTTGGGCTGTGCCTGGTGTCGCTCGTCGCCACCATCCTGACCGGTGCCGTGGCGTCGCGCACCGCCTGCTCCATCGCCCGCGACCTGCGCCGCGAGACCTTCAACAAGGTTATGCACTTCTCGCCGGCCGAGGTGGGCAAGTTTAGCCAGGCCTCGCTCATCACCCGCTGCACCAACGATATTCAGCAGATCCAGATGGCCGCAACCCTGTTTATCCGCATGTGCCTGATGGCCCCCGTCATGGGCATCGTCGCCGTCATGCGCGTCCTGGCCAACCACACCGGTCTGGAGTGGACCATCGCCGTGGCCATCATCGCGGTTTCGGCCGTTGTCGGCGTGCTCATGGGCCTCACCATGCCCAAGTTCAAAAAGATGCAGAGCTTTGTGGACCGCGTGAACCTTACCGCCCGCGAGCTGCTCGACGGCCTGATGCCCATCCGATCGTTCAACCGCGAGGAGCATGAGCTCGAGCGCTTTGACAAGGCTTCGCTCGACCTGATGACCACGCAGCTCTACACCAACCGCGCCATGAGCTTTATGATGCCGCTCATGATGCTCGTCATGAACTGCATCACCGTGCTTATCGTCTGGTTTGGCGCGCAGGGCGTGTCCGACGGCGTGATGCAGGTTGGCAACATGATGGCGTTTATCTCCTACACCATGCAGATCGTTATGGCGTTTATGATCCTCACCATGGTTTCGGTCATCCTGCCCCGTGCCGAGGTCGCAGCCGAGCGCGTGGAAGAGGTCATCACCTGCCCCACCAGCATCAACGACCCCGCCTCGCCCAAACTGCCCACGGCCAGCGCGCCGCGCGGTGAGCTCACCTTCCGCGACGTGAGCTTCCAGTATCCCGATGCCCGCGCCGACGTCATCAGCGGCGTAAACTTCACCACGCACGCCGGTCAGATGCTCGGCATCATTGGCTCCACGGGCTCGGGCAAGTCCACGCTTGTGCAGCTCATCCCGCGCCTGTACGACGTCACGGGCGGCAGCATTTCGCTCGACGGCATCGACGTGCGCGACATGACCCTTTCCGAGCTGCGCCGCCGCATTGGTTACATCCCGCAGCAGGG
>CABUQI010000095.1 GCA_902493545.1 uncultured Collinsella sp.
CGTACTCGGGATGGAACAGCTGCAGCGCGACCTTGGCGCCGTGCTTGTGGACGGCGTCAGCCAGGGCCTTAAACGTGGGGATCTGGGCGTCGGTTGCCAGCTTGGGCGTGGGGCTTGCGGTCATGACGGGAGCGACGTCGCCGATGACGATGTAGCTCACGCCGCCACGGGCCAGACGCTCGTAAAAGGCCAGGCTGCGCTCGCCGATGGAACCGTCGCGCTCCTCGTAGCCGGTGGTCAGCGGCGGAAACATAATGCGGTTTTTGAGCTCAAGGGGGCCAACCGTAATGGGCTGGAGCAGCTTGGGTGCAGGTGCGGTCATGGACATTCCTCTCTTGTAGGCGCGGCGGCGATGATGCCGCGTAGTTGTCTAGAGGATATGGCATGGGGGCACAGCGGCACAACGGAAATCGGCGAATATCAGGTGGCGGCAGGTGGATGGGGGTGGGCGGGGCGGCCCGTCGGTTTGTCTCAATCTGTAACAGTTACGCGGTAAAACTGGGTCTTACTGTTACAGATCGAGACAAACCAAACCCGCCTGCTAGAAAATCTCAATCTATAACAACAACTCGGCAAAATCCGTCCCTCGTGTTACAGATTTAGACAAACACGACCCAACCCACCGGTATATCTCGATCAGTAACACCTAGCCGCCCAAATCGGGTCTAGATGTTACAGATCGAGATTTTGTTTGAGAGGCCGAGAATTGGACCGAAAACACGGTCCCGAAATAACAAAAAAGCTCGCCGGCTAGGCCGACGAGCTGCAAGTTCTTGGTCGCGGGGGCAGGATTTGAACCTACGACCTCCGGGTTATGAGCCCGGCGAGCTACCAGACTGCTCCACCCCGCAATGTCTGGGCGCCTCATGTGCGCAAAAAAGAATATTACGCGGGAGTTCGGTAAACGGCAAGGAAAATCTCGTAGAGCATAATTCCTTCATATTTAAAACCCCTCAGCCCCTATCACTGTAAACGAATCGCGGCCGAGCGCCGTCGACGGCGCGTATACAATGGTGCGCGTCCTTTTATGCCAACACTGGGAGTAGACATGCTGCTCGCTATCGATATGGGAAACACGCAGACGGCCATGGGCCTGTTTGACGGAGACGAGCTGGTGCAGTCGTGGCGTATGCCCACCGACCGCTCCTATACCGCCGACGAGATCCACGTGCGCCTGATGGGTTTCTTTAAGATGTACGGCCTTTCGCTCGATGCGGTCGACGCAATCGCCTTTGCGGGCGTGGTGCCGCAGCTCTCGCGCGAGTGGCACGCCGTGGCCGACCGCATTGCCGCGGACGCCATCGTCATCGGGCCGCAGACGGCCGCGGTGACCAAGCTGCGCGCGGCGCGCCCCCAGGCCGTAGGTGCCGATCGCGTCGCCAACGCCGTTGCGGCCGAGACTTTCTACGGCGCGCCGGCAATCGTGGTGGACTTTGGCACCGCGACCAATATCGACGTCATCGATGAGGACGGTTATTACATTGGTGGAGCGATTGCGCCGGGCATCCGCATTTCGATGGACGCGCTCGCCGCCCGAGCCGCCAAGCTCGCCAGCGTTCCGCTCGAGGCGCCCGAGCACGCCATCGGCCGCGATACCGAGGAGTGCATCAAGGTCGGCGCCGTAACGGGCGCCGCCGCCATGGCTGAGGGCCTGGTCGCGCGCATGAAGCGCGAGCTGGGCCGCGAGGATGCCACCGTTATCGCCACGGGCGGTCTCGCCAGCATCGTCGCCGATTCGACCGATGCCTTCGACGTGGTCGACGGACAGCTCACCATCAAGGGTATCTGCGAAATCTACCGCCGCATGCAGGAGCTGGGATAGGACAGGGGCTTAAGTCGAGCACGAGCGCGAGCGGCGAACTAGGCAACGCATCGGCCCTATTCCTCAAAATCGAAAGATTTTCAGTTTTGAGGAATAGGGCTTTCTGCTAGGCCTCGTCGCACAGCCACCTCGCCAGGTCCACGATCTGCACCCCATTGCGGTCCGTGGCCTCGTGATGCGTGCGGGCGAGAATCATCTTGGGGTACGCGTCGCCAATGCTCAGCAGTGGTGAAATCTCGCGTTCAAATGTCTTATCCGAGCTGATGTCGTCGCTCACCTGAATGTAGAGCTTCTCGCTTCGCTTGATTGCTATAAAGTCAATTTCCTTTTTATAGAGCACACCGACGTATACCTCGTATCCGCGGCGCAGCAGCTCGATGGCCACCATGTTCTCGTATACGCGTCCCCAATCCATATCACGTGTACCGAGCAGTGCGCATTTGAACGCGTGGTCTGCCAGGTAATATTTCTCGCCGCTCTTAAGGTATTTTTTGCCGCGAATGTCGTACCGACGAACTTTATAGAAGGCAAACGCATCGCACAGGTACCCCATGTACGTGCCGACCGTCTTGTTCGTAATCTTTAGCCCATCCGCATTTAATGCATCAGTAATGTTGCGTGCCGACGTAATGTTGGAAACGTTGTCCATCATGTAATCGGCAATGCGCAGCAGCGCCGATTCGTTTCTCACGTTATGCCGCTGCACGATATCCCTCACGATGAGCGTTTTAAAGACATTGGAGAGATATTGATAGCGCTGCTCCTGCAGTGGATAAGGGTAAGAGCCGGACATACCGCCGGTTCTCGCGTACTCATCGAAGTCGCGGTCGACATCGCCCTCGTCGCCATAGAGACGATACTCCTCAAACGAGAATGGGAAAACCTCGATCTCGAACGTACGCCCCGTAAAGAGCGTCGACAGATCGCTCGACAGCAAAAAGGCGTTCGATCCGGTAATGAAAATGTCGTACTGCTCGGATGCATGGAGGCTGTTGATCGCGCGTTCAAAGCCGTCGCACATCTGAACCTCATCGATAAGCAGGAAGTTTTGCTTGTCGGACGCTCGATGCTCTTTTACATAGGCGAGCAGGGCATGATATTCGAGCAGGTCCTCGAACTCGTCGAGGTTGTAATTGATATGGATGACATTCGAATTGGACAGATTTGCCTCCACGTAATCGCGGAGGGCCTCGAGCAATTTTGACTTACCGCCACGGCGAATGCCCGTTATGACCTTGATGTCCGGCACGCCAATAAGGCTCGTCAACATGTCCATGTATGACGTTCTATTGATGAGTTTCATTGGCGCCTCCCTGCGGTCTTTTATCGCTATTCCTCAAAAACGAAAATTTTTCAGTTTCGAGGAATAGGCTCTGCAACGAATATACCTCGCAAAAGCCCGAGCTGGCTTAATTCTATTCCTCAAAATCGAAAAAATTTCAGTTTTGAGGAATAGGTCCGAGGTGCTACCCCGCAGTCACGCAAAGCCCTCCCCAGCACAGGCCGAAGAGGGCTTCGTTGTCATCGTTGTCTTTGAGCGCGGGCGCCTCGCGTTACAGTCCGCGAATCCGTACGGCCTCAGGCGGAAACTCCTGCTCGCCGGCATCGGTCTTGATGGTCGCGCGGCCCCAGATGTCCAGGCCCGCAAACACACCGACCGCAAGCGGCAAGCCGTTGGGCGACACCGCCGCAACTTGGCGACCGAGCAGCGGCACCATGTCGAAGTACTCGCCCAGCACGGGGGCCAGCGGCCCTGCGGCGCCTTGCGGCGTGTTGGCAACAACCGCCCAGGCATCCACGCGGGTCAACACGGCGGCGGCCAGCGCCTCGACCAGCGCTTCGTCAGCCATATCCACGCCAAGCTCGCTCAGTGCCGAACGCTCAATATCCACCGTCACGGCACCGAACATGCCCGCGGCACCGGTACCGCCGTTGGCGGCGACGCGCGCGAGCGACGTCTCAAACGCGGGCGCGCCGCACACGATGTCACTCGGCCACTGGATGCCCACTTTGCCGGCAAGCCCCAGACCCGGCGTTGCGGCCGTGCCCGCGAGCGCGTCCATCATACCCATTGCGGCCACAAACGGCAGGCCGTGGAAGGCGTGCATGTTCACATCGGGGCGCACGACCAGCGAAAACGTCAGCGATGCATCGCCCGCGCTCCACGCGCACCAGCCCGCGGACATGCCCTCGCGGCCCGCGTCACGCGCCGCGTCGAGCTCGGTACCGGCGGCTACAGCATTCATCTCGATCATCTACATACGCCCCAATTCGCCCACGATATGGCCCACGCGATCCTCGGGCTCCTTGACCTCGACGCCGTTGTAGCGGAAGAACCGCGCCGGGTCGTGCATCAGGTCCTCGAGCGGCACCAGCACAAAGTCGCGCTCGCCGATCAGCGGATGCGGCAGACGCAGCTTCTTGCCGCCGTGGGTCTCACCATCAATCCACAGCAGGTCCAAGTCGATGGTGCGCGGGCCGTTGGCCTTGGCCTTCTTGGAGCGGTCGCGACCCAGCTCGGCCTCGATCTTCATGAGCTCGTCAAGCAGCACCAGCGGAGCCAGCTCGGTCTTGATCTCGATGACGGCGTTGGCAAATGCGTCCTGGCGCGTCTCGTAGGCCGGCTCGCTCTCGTAGATGCGCGAGCAGTTGGACACGCAGGTGAGCGGGATCTCGGCAATCATGTCGCGCGCAGCGCGGATGTTGTCGCAGCGATGCCCCAGGTTGGAACCCACGGCCACAAACGCGCGGCGCGGTTGCGGTTTGGCAACGGCCCAGTAACCGTTCAGGAACTGCGCAAAGCCCGCAACGTCATGTACGCGCACGATGTTGGCGCCGGCCTGGATGGCGCCCAGGCACACACCAAACGTGGCGGCATCGCGCTCGGCGGCCTCGGTCACGCCCGAGACGGCGCCCACAAAGCGCTTGCGCGACACGGCGCACATGAGCGGATAGCCCAGCGACGCCATCTTGGCGGTCTCGCGCTGGATGACGATGTCTTCGTTGGCCGTCTTGCCAAAGCCCGGGCCGGGATCGATGCAGATACGGTCGCGCGACACGCCGGCATGGATGAGCGTGCGGGCCTGGTCGGACAGAAAGCCCATGACGCGGCGCATGATGGGCGCAGAATCGGGCAGGGTAAAGCGGCGGAGCTGCGAGGTGGGCACATAGGCTTCCTCACGGCGGGCACTGCGGCGCATCATGGCGGCCAGGTGGTCGCTGGGCTCTGGTGCGGCTTCGGTAGCTGCGGGCACGGTCTCGGGCCCTGCAGTCTCGGCGGCAGGAGCGGTCTGTTCGGCAGCCGGCGTCTCTGGCTCGGACTCGGGTGCGGGCTCCGGTTCGCCAAACGGCAGCGAGGGCTGTACC
>CABUQI010000096.1 GCA_902493545.1 uncultured Collinsella sp.
GGTTCCAGGGGTAGTCGTCAAACGTCGCGATCTTGAGCCCCGCCGGCAGCGAGGGTCCCAGCTGCGCTAGCGCCTCGGTCAGACGCAGGAAAACCAAGCCGTTGACAGCAATGAGACCGAGCTTTTTACCTGCATAGCCGCGGATGGCCTCGTCCAAGCGGCCAACGCCCGTGGCACCGCCGTCGGCTAGGGTGACGACCTCGCCCGCAAGGCCGCGGCGCGAAAGCTCTTCGACAAAGGCCTCGGCGCGCTCGCGACGCACGGGGCTATCGTCGCTTGCCTCGGTGAGCAGGCACAGACGTTCGCTGCCCGCAGCGGCCAAGGCGTCTACCAAGCCGGCGACCAGCTCACGGTTGTTAGATGTCACCAGATCGACACCGCCGTCGGCAATATCGCGGTCGAGCAGCACAACAGGCAGGCGTCCCGCTGCCGCGGCGATCGCCTCGTCATTGCCTCCGCAGGTGTTGACGACCAGACCGTCCACGCCGGCATCGATGAGCCTGGTGAGCGACTCCGCTTCCTTAGCGGGGTCGTTGCCACTAATGGCCGTCATGAGCGAGCAGCCGCGCGCGGCAGCGCTGGCGGAAAGCCCTTCGAGCATGGCGCTCGAGAACGGGTTGGCGATGTCGGCCAAGATCACGCCGATGAGGTTGGTGCGCGAGCTGCGCAGATTGCGCGCGGCGGCACGCGGGCGATAGCCGGTGCGCTCGATAACCGCCGCGATGCGAGCACGGGTTTCCTCGGTCATCTGCCCGGGGCGGTTATTGAGATAGCGCGAGACCGTGGCCGGGCTCACGCCCGCCTCGGCGGCAATGTCCTTGATTCTCATCTGCGCCATAGCGCACCCCGTTTCCCAATTGTCGGCGGTCTGAGTCATTTTAGGCATTTTTTTTAAAAATCTCGGTTGCAAAACGCTGTAGGTAAGCAGCGTCATTTTTACGTCTCGAGCAGATGCGATGATGGGCTAGATAGACGAGTCTTTAAGCAGCTCAAAGTAGTCGGGATGCAAGGCGATAACCGGGCCCTGCTCCTCGGGCATCAGGTGCAAGTGCGTCTCTGCCAGATAACTCGCCGCATCGGTATCGCCCCTCTTAATGGCCTCGAGAATCCGGCGATGCTGCCGACGAATCGGCTCCCAATCCAGATCCTGCGACACCATACGCAACCAGTTGTATCGCTCAAAATGCGTGTTGATGCTCTTCATCCAATCCCATAACATGTGACGATCGGCAATCTCAAAACATGTCTCATGGAACAAGTTGTCCAGATCGAAAAAGCGACGTGTTTCGCTATGGTCGAGTGACTCGGACTCGGCAAGAATCTGCTCAAGCCGCTGCTTTTGCTCGGGCGTAGCAGCCGAACAACATTTAATGAGCACGCTTCTCTCGAGCTTCTCGCGCAAGAAACAGGCGTTCTCGGCGCGCTCCATGCTGATTTTTGAGACATAAGTGCCGCTTTTGGGACGCGTTTCCACCAGCTCCTGCTCACGCAGGCGCACAAAGGACTCGCGAATGGGCGTGCGCCCGATTCCCGTCTCCTTTTCCAGACCAATCGCCGAAAGGCGCGTGCCAGGCTTGAGCTCGGCATAGATGATCTTGGAGCGCAATGCGTTGTATGCCTGGTCTTGCAGGCTCTGATAATGCTGGTGTTGTTCCATAAAGCCCTCGGATGAAGCCCACGGTTTATCGAATATCACCACGTAATACTATCGCATCGACACGCCCCAGCTCCCAATCAGTCTTTTTGGGACGGGGCTCTTTTAGCTACCCTGGCCCGCAGATCGGCCCCCTTGCCACAAAAGTGGCCCATCTACTACGTTAACACGGATAGCCTCGGCCATACCGAAAACCGTGAAAACAAAACCGCAGGTAGACAGCTTGTCGATTTTCGAAAAAGCCGACTATGGTTGACCCCTGCGGCTTAAACGTAGTAGATAGGCCCTTTTCGTGGCGCAGCACTACTGCACCCCAAATTGGCACCCCGAGCCCTCGTGAGTTGCCAACAAGCTGTTCGCCCAGCGCTTTATCCGCGCGGCATTTGGAAAATAGCACCACCGCAAAACCCGCGAGTAGCGCTTACTTTGCTATATCTCACTATACTTTGCTATATCTTGCTATACTTTGCTATATCTTGCTATATCTTGAGCAAAGGTGGCTCACATGCAAACAAACCCTTTTAAGCCCACAGCAGGTAAAACACCTCCCACGATTATCGGCCGCGAAGATGTGCTCGAAGAATTCAATGAGGGCCTCGTCAACGGGCCTGGTGCCCCGGGGCGCCTAATGCGCATAGCCGGCGTCCGTGGAACGGGCAAGACGGTCCTCCTTGACGAGTGCTCACGTTTGGCGCAAAGCCGTGGCTGGACGGTCATAAAAGAGGTCGCAACCGAGAGACTTTGCCAGCGCATTCTCGAACAGCTGCAGCCCAAATTCCAGGCCAAACACGCCAGATTTGAGCCCACCGTAGCTGGCATATCCATCGGCAGCATAGACATTGAGCGAATCGGCCCATCGCTACGCGACGCTTTGAGACAGACAATATCCAAGAATGGAAACGGCCTGCTCATCACTCTCGACGAGGTTCAAGACGCAGAGCTCGATGAGGTCCGAACGCTCTCCATTGCGATTCAGCAGGTTATCGGTGAAGACCTTGATATCGCCTTTGTTTTTGCGGGGCTGCCTTCGATGATTGAAAGCATCATCAACGGAAAGACACTTACGTTTTTGCGCCGTGCCCTCCCCTTTGATCTGAAGGCTGTGGCAGTAACCGAAGTGTCGTACTCCCTCGAGGAAACCATTGAAGCGTCTGGCATGGAGTTGCAGCCAGGTATTGCCGGCCAACTTGCCGAGGCAACGCAAGGCTATCCTTTCATGATCCAACTCGTTGGATACTACGCATGGCAGTTGGCAAGACGCGCACATACAGCGATTATTGGAGAAGAAGAAGCCGAGCGCGGCATTGCAACGGCACGCGAACGCTTCTGCGCCATGGTGATTGAGCCCGCGCTGCGGCGCATTCCGCCCACGTGCATCGCTTATCTGCTGAGCATGGCGTCTTTGGGGCAGACGAGCTCGACCAGCATGGTTGCCGATGCCCTAAACAAAACGCCTCAACAGGTGAGCTCCGTCCGCAGCCGCCTGTTAAGAGAATCGATTATCGAGGCCCCCTCGTACGGCAAGGTCTCATTTGCCATCCCCTACATGCGCGACTACCTCTACGAGCACAAAGCCGAACTGGAAGTTGAACTGTAGAAACGACAACTGCCTGCAAGATGAAAACCGTTTTCGTACGGATTTAAAGCAGACGTAAACGGTTTTCGTCTTGATTTGCGTCCGAAATTAAGACGTAAATTGCGCTTTCGTACGCTTATTACCAGACGCAAATTGTTTACGTCCGGCTATGCGTCCCCAATCCAGACGAAAAAGGCCCCGAGCTCGTGTGAGCTCGGGGCTCTTTGTGCCGCACATCTATGAGAGGGGATCGATGCGCATGGGCGCTACTCAATGTAGCCGCTCTGGGATGGCGGCAACCTCGTCGTTCCCCGCCTGATGGGCGTGCTCAAGGCATCCGTCCCCCTCTTTATCGACGTGACCGGCAAAAAGCTCGTTGAGGAAACTATCCGCACGCACCGCGATGTGGCCGACGCCATCGCCTCGCGCAATCCCACCGCCGCGCACGACGCGATGTATCTGCACCTGGTGTATAACCGCAACATGATTGCGGAGGGAGCAGAAGCTAAAGGCATTTAGGGCCCGACAATAATCTTTCTTTGGCAAAACGCAGGCGGCGGCTGCCCAACGCACAGGGCAGCCGCCGCTTTTTGCAATCGATTGGTGCAAAGGGGTTGGCTAGAGGGCGCAGGCAACCTTGTAGCCATCGCCGATGGCATCGCGGATGTTGCCGCACTTGTTGGCATCGCCCAGCACGTGGGTGGCAACGCCGGCAGCAGCAAGGTCGTCGGCCAGCTTGGTATTGGGACGATAACCCATGGCAAGCACCAGCGTATCGGCATCGGCGATGGTGTGGACCTCGCCATCCTTCTCGTAGCTGATGGCATCCTCGGTAATCTCGGTCACCTTGGCCTCGGTCAGCACGTGGACGCCCTTGGAGAGCATGCGCGTGATGAGCACCGCGCGACCGGCGCCGCCCTCGTTAGCGGCGAGCGTCTTGGTCATCTCGATAACGGTGACATCGCGGTTGGCCGGCGACAGGTCGTTGACCAGCGGGGCCAGGTAGTCGGCCGTCTCGCAACCGACGGTGCCGCCGCCGACGATGACAATCTTCTTGCCCGGGAAAGCCTTGCCACCCAGCAGGTCGTCAGCTGTCATAACCTGCTTAAAGCCCTGCATAAAAGCCGGGGCGATAGGCTCGGCGCCATAAGCCAGAACAACCTCGTAACCCGCGTAGTCACGCTGGATATCCTCGGCCGTGAGCTCGGTACCAAAGACGCACGTGACGCCTGCCTCGGCCAAGCGACGGTACTGATACTTGATCACGCGGGTGAGCTCCTGCTTTGCCGGCGGCACGGCCGCGATGCGCATCTCGCCGCCCGGCTCATCCTGCTTATCCACGAGCACCACGTTGTGGCCGCGCTTGGCGGCAATGTAAGCTGCCTCCATGCCCGCAGGACCAGCGCCCACAACCAGTACGTTCTTGGCCTCGGCGGCAGGCTCGTAACCGGCCTCGTCGCGCTCAACATCGGGGTTGGCGGTGCAGGAGATGCGCTTGCCAAACATGATGCCGTTCAAGCAGCGCAGGCAGCCAATGCAGGGACGGATGTCGTCGGCGTTGCCGGCAGCGGCCTTGTTGCAGAACTCGGCATCGCACAGATTGGCGCGGCCCATCATGCAGATGTCGGCAGCGCCGTCCTCGATCAGCTCCTCGGCGATCCAGGCCTCGTTAATACGTCCGACCGTGGCAACGGGAATGTTGACGTGCTTTTTGATCTCGCGCGAGCAGGCGGCATGCGAGGCCTGCTGGGTACCAGCGGCGGGAATCGCGGAGCCGCGCTTGATGGTGGTACCGCCCGACACGTGAATCATGTCGACGCCGGCCTTCTCCAGACGACGCGAGACGTAGATCATGTCGTTGAGGGTCAGGCCGCCATCGGTGTACTCATCGCCCGAGATGCGGACGTCGATGATAAAGTCCTTGCCGCAGCGCTCGCGAATCTCGGCGATGACCT
>CABUQI010000097.1 GCA_902493545.1 uncultured Collinsella sp.
TGGAACTCGGCGTGATGGTCGCGTGCCCAGGTAAAGAGCGCCTGGTCAAAGTCGGTGCGCGTGGTCGGGACGCCAAAGACGCCGGCAACTTCGACGCGCACAAACTCCAGTGCCGGCAGCTTGTTGATGGCAGTGAGGGCAAACGGGGACGAGGGCTCCTCGAACAGATAGCGGCTGCCTTGCAGCGCGTCGCAACTGGTGCACGTGTTGCCGAGCGACGGGGCTTTGGAGGCTCGCGCGCCTACGGGCTTGTAGCCGCAGCGCTTATGAAGGTAGTCGCGGATCTCGCCCGGCACGCAGCCAAGAGCGGGCACGATGGCGAGTGCGTTGGCGTTGGCCGTGTCGATGGCAATGTGCCCGGATTCGTTGGGCGCGTGCGCGATGGCGACGCTCTCGTCGTTATCGGTTCGATAGGGAATGCCGAAGGCCGCGACCGAGGTCTCTTTGTGACACTTCCAGCACTCGCGCTTGCCCAGTACTAGATATATATACGGCGCTGAGGGGTCGGATCGGTCAACACCGGGCAGCCACTCGGCAAAGGGCTCGGGGTTGACGCCGCTGGGTACATACCAGACCTTCTTGGTCCGGTCCCATTTGGCGCCCAGCGCCTTGGCTTCTTCTTTGTGCGAAAAGGGGACATCGAGCTCGGTGCGCATGGCGGCTCCTTGGTGCTGCAGGTGCAAGTGGCCCAAGGATACCGCAGGGCGCAGACATCGCGGCGTTTTGCTGAGAAGTTGCGGTGCGGACTGATTGGTTATGCCGATGGATAGATCGGCAAGTAGATGGTCGGCTTTTGGCTAGTTGGGCGGTTGGAACTGCCGGCGGATTTGGCGACATAAAACAAAACAGCCCAGAGGACATAGCCTCTGAACTGCGAACATTTGGTGGGCGTTAGAAGATTTGAACTTCTGACCTCTTCCGTGTCAGGGAAGCGCTCTCCCCCTGAGCTAAACGCCCGATCAAGGGTGCGCAAGCGCGCAAGGGATAATATAACGGAGCCTGAACTCGGTGGCAAGAACATTTTTAAAAATCGCTTACATTGTGGAATTCGGGGGCTTTGCCATATCCATTTCAAAAGAGCCTGCTGCCGCGATTTGGCTGTCGCATAATGCAAGGCCATTGCGGTATCGAGCTATGGAAAGACGCCTGCGGAATTGTCCTACCGATAAGCGGACAAGCCTCCAGCTGGTGACTTCGCCGTGGTAAGGTAAGCCGAATTGTTTCCAGGCTGTTTCGGGGGAGTGGAATGAGCAAAGAGTGTGTCGAGCAGGTCGAAGGCGCAGGGGCTTCGGTGCCGATGACCGATATGTCGAACATTGATGTGCCCGAGGGCACCGACGAGCTCAGCCGTAGCACCCGCCGCGCCTGGCGCGACTGCCTTAACGATGCGTCGTCGCGCAAGATGATCACGGGCGTCTTGGCTACGTTGGTGGGCGGTTCGTTTTGGGGCTTCTCGGGCACCAGCGCGAGCTTTCTGTTCGATACCTACCACGTCGACACCTTGTGGCTTATGAGCGTGCGTCAGATTCTCGCCGGTCTACTCTTTATGGCCGTGGTTGTTACGCGCGACCGCGAGCGCCTGATTAAGCTCTGGACCACACCCGCCGATCGCAAGCAGCTGCTGCTCTTTATCGCCTTTGGCCTGCTGTTCAACCAGTTTTGCTATCTTTCGGCCGTGCGCCTGACGAACGCCGGAACCGCGACGGTGCTCCAGTGCCTGCAGCTCGTTATCATCATGGGCTACGCCTGCGTGACCGATCGCCGCATGCCGCGTACTCGCGAAGTCATCGGCATTGGCCTGGCTCTGGGTGGAACCTTTTTAATTGCCACCGGCGGCGACCCTACCAGCCTGAATATCTCGCCGCTTGGCCTGGCAGCAGGTCTTATGTGTGCGGTCAGCGCCGCGTGTATGGTGGTGATTCCCGCCAAGATCCTGCCCGAATACGGTAGCCCCATCGTCACGGGCTCGGCAATGCTCACGGCGGGCGTGGCCTCATGTGTCTTCGTGCAGCCCTGGGCGCATATGCCGGCGCTCGATGCCGCCGGTATCGAGGCGCTCGCGGTGTTCGTGGTTATCGGCTCGTTTTTTGCTTACATGCTCTATATGCAGGGCGTTAAGGACATCGGCTCGGTGCGTGCGAGCCTCATCGGAACTGTGGAGCCGGTTTCGGCGACCATCACCAGCGCCGTTATGCTGGGCACGGTGTTTTTGCCGACCGACCTTATCGGCTTTGCCATGATCATCGTGATGATGTTCCTCACGGTGTAGTTGACGCCGCCAAGACAGAAAAGGTGTTGTGCCGCATTTTCGCCAATTGATGTCCGTGTCTGGAGTTTAGCTGTCGATGCTCAAAATGCCATAAACTAGTAACGTTATGGACTTTTTCATTGCGACTCAATTGCGAGGATTTCTTTATGGCTGGTAATCACTTTAAGGGCGGCGATAGCGGCCGTCCTGCAGTTCCGCCGCGTCCGAACGGGGCTGGTAAGGCCGGCACGCCGGGCGGCGCTGGACAGGGCGGTTCCGGTAAGCGCGTGTCCCCGGGCGAGACGGCGATGTTTACCGCTCTGTACGAGCAGTCTCAAAAGGCAAAAAAGACCGGCCGTGCAAGAGGGAATGTCTTTGCGGGCGGTGCAACCTCCACGTCGCAGCCGAGCGGGGCTCCTTCGGTACCTGCGAACAACGCAGGTGCTGCCAACGCCGCGAATACCGCCGGCAACGTTAATGCCGGCAAGGACGCCAACAATACTCCCTCTTCCGGTGGCGCGGGGCTTACAGGTAACCTTGGCACGATTTACACCGGCGCCTCCGAGACTGGCACGTTCGCCCGCCTGGATGATAGCGGTGCCGAGTTTGCGGGCTCGGGTTCCAAGGAAGATTATTACGATTTTGGCTTGAACTACGGTAGCGACGCTTCGTCGAGTTCGACCTCTGACGGTCTGGTCCGTCATCGCCATCGCAAGGGCGAGCGCAAAAAGCGTCACACTGGCGCCATTATTGCCGCTGTGGTCGTGGTGCTTCTCGTTGCGCTTGGCGCAAGCGGCTTTATGCTGCTTAACTCGGCAAAGACCGTAAAGAGCGAAGCGAAGGAGGCTGTCGAGATTGTCGGTGGCCTTAAGGACAAGGTCACGTCGGGCGATTTTTCGACGCTGCCTGTCGACGCGAAGAAGATCGATGAGCTCTGCGACAGCATGAAGGCGGAGACCTCGAGCCCGCTGTGGACGGCGGCATCGTTTATCCCGGTGTATGGCAGTGACATCAACGCAGCCCGCACCATGATCGACGCCCTGTCCGATGTCTCGAGCAACGCGCTGGTTCCCATGGCCGACAACCTTTCGCAGGCCACGCCCGGCAAGCTGTTCCAGGACGGCATGATTAACGTGTCCGCGCTGCAGGCGGTCGCCGATTCGCTTTCCAGCAGCTCGAAGGTGTTCAAGAGCGCCAACGAGAAGGTCCAGGGCATTGGCGATACTCATATTTCCCAGGTGACCGAGCTGGTCGATAAGGCCAAGGACGGCTTTGCCACCCTCAACGGTGCGGTTGACGCGGCGGAGAAGGTCGCCCCCGTCCTTCCCCAGATGCTCGGCGCCAACGGCCAGACGCGTCATTATCTTGTGCTCGCGATGAGCAACGTCGAGATCCGCGCCTGCGGCGGTTTCCCCGGTTCTCGCGGCGTGATGTCGGTGACTGACGGTAAGCTCGAACTGGGCGATTTTGTCAAAGTCGACATGATGAAAGAGCCTTTGAGCCCGCTTCCCATCACCGATGAAGAGGCAAACTTGTTCACGACAGGATGGGGCCTGACCGGATTCAACACGCTCGGATACACGATGGGCGACGTTACGATGACGCCTGATTATCCGCGTGCGGCTCAGCTTGTCAGCGATATGCAGAAGGCCATTGTCGGAGATGACATCGACGGCGTATTTGCAGTCGATCCGGTATTTTTGCAGTATATGCTCGGCGTTGTAGGTGGCACACAGCTTCCTGACGGCACCGTCGTTGATGGAAGCAACGCTGCAAAGGTGCTGCTGCACGATATTTATTGGAATTACCCGGTAGAGGAACAGGACGCCATTTTTGCGGCGGTTGCCGGATCAGCTTTTAACAAGATTGTGGACGAACTGGGCTCCAGCGATATTACTAAGATTGCTGCCGCCATCGAAAAGGGCGCTTCCGAGGGTCGCATCCTCATGTATTCGAGAAATGATGACGAGGAAAAGGCCGCGAAGGCTCTTGGAATATCGGGCGCTCTCCAAACCGATACGTCGGAGGCTCCGATCTTGGGCGTCTATGTGAACAACTACAGCTATTCAAAGATGGATTGGTTCCTCGATAAGCGAGTCACCATCGATTCTTCGGTTGAAAATGCCGATGGCTCGACGACGTATCGAGTGACCACCTCGCTCAAGAACACGATGACCCCCCAGGAGAAGGCCGAGATGCCTGGTTATTTCCAGGGCCATAACGGCATTAGCCAGGATATTGACGATGAGGTGCTGAGGCTTTATCTCTATGCTCCTGCGGGAGGCAGCATTTCGGATATTAAGACTTCGGGCTCCGGTTCTATCGAGATGAACGAAGCGACGCACGATGGCTTGAAGGTTGCATGGGGCGGTGTCCACATGCTTCTTGGACAAGACATAAAGGTCGAGTATACGGTCACGACTTCGAAGGACTCTGGGCACAAAGAGCTTAAGGTTCGTACCACGCCAACCGCTCAAACGTTCGAACAGGATAAGTAAGATATGAAGTACTTTGGCACCGACGGCTTTCGCGGTGAGGCCAACGTTGGGCTGACGGTAGAGCACGCTTATAAGATTGGCCGTTTTGTGGGCTGGTATTACGGCGCCAACCGCGAGCGCAAGGCGCGCGTCATCGTGGGCAAGGACACACGTCGCTCGAGTTATATGTTCGAGGCGGCGCTGGTGAGCGGTCTGGTCGCGAGCGGTGCGGACGCCTATATGCTGCACGTGATCCCGACGCCGGGCGTGGCACATCAGACCGTGGAGGGCTGCTTCGATTGCGGCATCATGATCAGCGCGAGCCACAACCCGTTTTGCGATAACGGCATTAAGCTCGTCAACAGCGACGGCT
>CABUQI010000098.1 GCA_902493545.1 uncultured Collinsella sp.
ATCGCGGAATCGCAGATGAAGGGAGGTGAGTAGCATGACCGAGGAGCTCAAGAAGCAGGGCGGCGTTGATGACGCCGCTGCCGCGGGACTGGTCGAGGAAACGGCTGCCGCGTCGACCGAGCTGGATGACGCCGCCAAGGCTGCAGCCGAGCGCGAGGCTCGCCGCCAAGCGCTCTACGAGGAAAACGAGCGCGCCGAGGACGAGCGCGCCCGCGCTGAGGCGGAGCGCATGCGCGATGTGGACGACGAGGACGAGGACGAGAAACCCCGCGACACCTGGGCGACGGTGCGCCGCCTGTGGAGCGAGGCTGCCGGCGACCATTGGCGCTTCTATATCGTGTCCGCGAGCATTGTGTTCTATGCCATCTTTAACACCGCTGCGCCGGCATATAGCGCCCGTGTGATCGATGAGCTGTGGGGCCACATTCAGGTGGCGTTTGCCAACAACGCCACCTTCAACATCACCTGGGAGAACTGCGGCAGGACCATCTTCATCTACTTTATGATTTGGACGGCCGCCGCCTCGTTCTACGCGCTCCAGAGCTTTTTGATGTCGAGCGTTGCCGAACGCCTCAACCTGTGCCTACGCAACCGCATCGCACAAAAGCTCAACCGTCTGCCGCTTGCCTTTTTTGACGCGCATCGTCCCGGTGAGGTCGTCAGCCGTGCGACCAACGACTTGGACAAGATGTCCGAGAGCATGCAGCGCGGCTTGCTGCAGCTGCTGGTGTCGATTGGCACCGTGGTGGGCGCCGTGAGCGTGATGTTCGTGTTTAGCGTGCCACTTACGCTGGTCTTTTTGTTCTTTACGGCGTTGTCGCTGCTGGTGACCAAGGTGGTCTCGCGCCGCACGCATGACGTAACCGGTGAGCGCCAAGAGTGGGTGTCCAAGATTACGAGCGCGGTCGAGGAAGGCTACTCGGGCCGTCTGGTGATTCGCGCGTTTAACCGCGAGCGCCAGAGCTCTGCCGAGGTGCACGAGGCCTCGGGCGAGCTGGCACGTGTGAGTGCCAAGGCCGACTTCATGATTAACGCCGTCGGCCCCGCGGTGCGCTTTATCGGCCGCTTGGCACAGATCGTGATTGCGATTGTGGGCTGCAGCATGCTGGTTGCCGGCCACATGACTGTCGGCGTGTTCCAGGCGTTCTTCCAGTTTATCTACGAGGCATCTGAGCCCATGACGCAGCTGTCGTTTACCTTCAACTCGCTGCAGAGCGCGCTGGCGAGTGCGGAGCGCGTGTTCGACCTGCTCGATGAGCCCGAGATGGAGGTGGATCCGCAGCCGGGCGAGGCTGCCAGGCTACCGGGTCGCGTGGAGGGCCGCGTCGCCTTTGAGCACGTGCGCTTTGGCTACACGCCCGAAAAGCCGCTTATGCGCGACGTGTCGTTTACCGCCGAGCCGGGCCAGAAGATTGCCGTGGTGGGAACCACGGGCGCAGGCAAGACGACGCTCATCAACTTGCTCATGCGCTTTTACGAGATCGACGGTGGCCGCATTACGCTCGACGGTGTGGATACGCGCCTTATGAACCGCGGCGAGCTACGTCAGCAGTTTGGCATGGTGCTGCAGGACGCCTGGCTGTTCGACGGCACGATTGCCGAGAACATCGCCTACGGCTGTCCCGAGGCAACGCGCGAGGAGATTGTTGCGGCTGCGCGCGCCGCCCAGGTCGATTTCTTTGTGCGCACCATGCCGCAGGGCTACGACACGCGTGTGGTCAACGATGCCGAAAGCATCAGCCAGGGCCAGCGTCAGCTGCTGACCATCGCACGCGTGCTGCTCAACAACCCGGCGATTCTCATTCTGGACGAGGCGACCTCAAGCGTGGACACGCGCACCGAGCTTGCTATCGGCCGCGCCATGGACGCGCTCATGCGCGGGCGCACCAGCTTTGTGATCGCGCATCGCCTGTCGACGATCGTGGATGCCGACCTGATCTTGGTCATGGACCACGGCAACATCATCGAGCAAGGCACGCATAAGGAGCTGCTCGCAGCCGAGGGTGCCTACGCCGACCTCTATCTGAGCCAGTTCGCATAAGGTGACAAAGGGGCAGCCCCTTTGTCACATCACAAATAAGGCGCGCCGGGGATGAATTCCCTGGCGCGCCTTCTTGCGTTGATGCCGATGTCGTTTTGTACCGCTTGCGTTCCTAGCGTTCGTCCACGAGCTTTGCGACGAGGGCTTTGAGCTCGGCCACCTCTCGCTCGAGTTCTTTGACGCGGCGGGCGTTCTCGGTGATGCCTTGGCGGTTGAGGGCACTCTGCTCGGCGGCGTCATCGGGCATGTACTCGCGATGCTGCTTGGCGTCGAAACTCTCCTCGAACACGCGGCAGCCGTTGCGCTTGATGATGCGTCCCGGCACGCCCACGACGGTGCAGTTGTCGGGCACGTCCTTGACGACAACCGAGTTGCCGCCGATTTTGACGTTGTTGCCGATGCGGATGTTGCCGAGCACCTTGGCGCCCGTGCCCACGGTGACGTTGTTGCCTAGGGTGGGGTGGCGCTTGCCGGTCTCGTTGCCGGTACCGCCGAGCGTGACGCCCTGGTAGAGCACGCAGTTGTCACCCACAATGGTGGTCTCGCCGATGACGACGCCCATGGCGTGGTCGATAAAGAAATGTTTGCCGATCTGTGCGGCGGGATGAATCTCGACGCCGGTGATGTGACGGGTGATTTGCGAGAGCACGCGGGCGAGCGAGCGATGACCGTGCTCCCAGAGCCAGTGCTCGGGCACGTGGTTCCACTTGGCGTGCAGGCCAGGATAGGAAAGGAAGATGACCAGACCGTTTTGCGCGGCGGGGTCCTGCGCTTGGACGGTCTTGATGTCCTCGCGAATGGTATTGATAAAGCTCACCGGCCGCCCTCCCTTAGCGCCATGGCAATGCGATTCAATAAAGTATAGCGATTCGCTAGGGATTAGGAAGAACAATCTTGGCGGCTTTGCACGACAAGTGTTAGTTATGCAAACTTGCTGGTAATGGAGTCATGCTTTTGTGGGGTTGCGCACGAGGGGGCACCGCAACCGTATACTGGTCAACTTGGACGTATCCGCGCCCACAACTGAGAGGTTTTACTTCATGGGTTTCATCAATTTTATTGCCGAGCTGCTTAAGGACCCGCGCACCGCGATCGCCAGCTGGATCGCCGCCGGCCCGCTTATGGCCTACGGCTGCGTGTTCCTGATCATCTTTATCGAGACGGGCGTGGTGTTCTTCCCGTTCCTTCCCGGTGATTCGCTGCTGTTCGCCTCGGGTTTCTTTGCCCACAATGGCGGCTTTAATATCGTGGCCCTGCTGGCCGTCGCATGGGCGGCTGCCATTTTGGGCGATCAGTGCAACTTTATGATCGGTCACTTCTTTGGCAAAAAGATCATCGCTTCGGGCAAGGTCAAGGCCATGACGCCCGAGCGCATTAAAAAGTCCGAGGACTTCTTGGACAAGTGGGGTCACCTGGCCATCTTCCTGGGTCGCTTCTTCCCGTTTATCCGCACCTTTGTGCCCTTTATCGCTGGCATGGGCGGCATGCACTGGCGCAACTTTGTCGTCTTTAACGTGCTGGGCGGCATTACCTGGTCGACGGTCTTTACGCTGCTGGGCTACTTCTTTGGCGGCATTCCCTTTGTGCAGGAGCACTTTGAGCTGCTGATTATCGGCATCGTTGCCGTGTCGATCATCCCGACCGTGGTCGGTCTGGTTAAGGCCAAGCTGGGTAAATAGAACGCCTAGCTCGAGCCAGCGCGCAGACCGTACAGTTGAGGCCCGTCACCGCTTACGGTGGCGGGCCTTTTTGCTTCGGTCAAATGAAAATACTTTAGTTAGTTAAAGAAAAATGTTTTATCCGACGCGCGCGCGGAGTACAATCTCGTGCATGCGAATCGGCGTGCCATCGGCTTTGATGCCGTTTGCGTGTCCCGTCCGGCTCTACGCTCCGGGCGTGCGACGTTGCGACGCGGTCGGCCTCGGTCCTTGCGTGCGGGTTCGCGAGTTTGCAACTGTGTATGTAAGGAGCGACATATGACTGTCGAGAAGAAGGATATCGATTGGGGTAGCCTCGGCTTTGGCTACATGAAGACCGATTACAGCTACGAGGCCCATTGGAAGGATGGCGAGTGGGACGAGGGCGGCCTGACCACCGACCACACCCTGCATGTCTCCGAGTGCGGCGGCATCTTCCATTACTGCCAGGAGGTCTTTGAGGGCCTGAAGGCCTACACCGCCGAGGACGGCAGCATCGTCTGCTTCCGCCCCGACATGAACGCCGAGCGTATGTACAACTCTGCGCAGCGCCTCGAGATGCCCCCGTTCCCCAAGGACAAGTTCGTTGAGGCCGTCAAGCAGGTCGTTTCTGCCAACGCCGCGTGGGTTCCGCCCTTCGGCTCCGGTGCGACCCTGTACGTGCGTCCGTTTATGATCGGCTCCGGTGACGTGATCGGCGTGGCTCCCGCTCCTGAGTACACGTTCCGCATTCTCGTGACCCCGGTCGGTCCGTACTTTAAGGGTGGCCTCAAGCCCGTCAAGCTGCGCGTTTCCGAGTATGACCGTGCCGCACCGCACGGCACCGGCAACATCAAGGCCGGCCTGAACTACGCCATGTCCCTTAAGCCCACGATGGAGGCCCATCGCGAGGGCTATGCCGAGAACCTGTATCTCGACTCCGAGTCCCGCACCTATGTCGAGGAGACCGGTGGCGCCAACGTCCTGTTCGTGAAAGAGGATGGCACGCTCGTCGTTCCGCAGTCGCACACCGACTCCATTCTGCCCTCCATCACCCGTCGTTCGCTCGTTCAGGTCGCTCAGGACCTGGGTATGACCGTCGATCAGCGCCCCGTCGAGTGGGCCGAGGTCAAGGCCGGCACCTTTGTGGAGTGCGGCCTGTGCGGCACCGCTGCCGTCATCTCTCCGGTTGGCGAAATCGACAACAAGGTTTACGGCGCCGACGAGACCGTGACCTTCCCGGCTGGATACACCGAGATCGGCCCTGTGATGAAGAAGCTTCGCGAGACCCTGACTGGTATCCAGTCCGGTGCTGTCGAGGACAAGCACAACTGGGTTTACACCGTCGCGTAA
>CABUQI010000099.1 GCA_902493545.1 uncultured Collinsella sp.
TCAACATGATCTATTACGTCGAGGACGATGACAACATCAGGGATTTGACGGTCTATGCACTGCGCAAGCAGGGGATTGAGGCCGAAGGCTTTTCGTGCGACGGTGAGTTTAAGGCTGCCGTGGCGCGACGGGTACCCGATGCCGTCCTGCTCGACATCATGCTGCCCGATACCGATGGCTTGGCGATTATGCGTCGACTGCGTGCCGATCGCCTGACGGCGACGGTGCCCATCATGATGCTTACCGCCAAGGATACCGAGCTCGACAAGGTGATGGCGCTCGATGGCGGTGCCGACGATTACCTGACTAAGCCGTTTTCGCTCATGGAGCTTGCGAGCCGCTGTCGCGCACTGCTGCGTCGCGGCGGCATGGTCAAGCAGGCGAGCGATGTGCTCAGCGTGGGCGACATCGTGCTCTCGCCCAGCCATCGCGAGGTGACCGTTGCCGGCGAGCCGCTTAAGCTCACCCTGCGCGAGTTCGACCTGCTCGAGTACCTCATGCGCAAGCCCGGCGTGGTTTTTACCCGCGAGTCGTTGCTGCAGAGCGTGTGGGGCTGGGACTTCGACGGCGGTTCGCGCACCGTTGACGTGCACGTGCAGACGCTTCGCCAAAAACTCGGCGAGCATGCCAGCGCCATCGAGACCGTGCGCGGCGTGGGCTACCGCTTGGCCGAGCCTTCTGCCGGTGATGGTGCCGAAGGTGACGACACCGCGGCCACCGCATCGGAGGAGTAACCCGTGGTCTTCGCCCCCCAGGGAAAACATACGCTGTCGCACCGCGTTTTTGTGACGATCTTTGTCTGCGCCATGGCGGTTATCGTGGCGTTTACGGTGCTGGGTGCGTTCTTTGTGCAAAACACCTTGGCGGATGCCACGAGTACCAATCTGGCGCAGGAAACCGAGCTCATTGCTGCCGCTCTCGACGAACAGCAGGAGCCCATCCCGTTCTTGCGTAGCCTTGATCGCGAGGACTTGCGAATCACGCTGATTAACAAGGATGGATCGGTTGCCTACGACAACGAGGCGTCGCCTTCCGCACTGCCCAACCATGGCGATCGCCCCGAGGTCATCGAGGCCTTTGAGAGTGGTTTGGGTTCCGCGGAGCGCGCAAGCTCTACGCTCGACGAGATTATGCTGTATCGCGCCGTCGCCCTTGATAACGGCCAGGTTGTCCGCTTGGCGCAGGCCCAGCCTGGCGTTACGGCGATTTTGCTGTCGATGGTGGCGCCGATGCTGCTTATCGCAGCAGCGGGTGCGGTACTCTCGTTTTTTATGGCGCGCCGCGAGTCCCGTGCCATCATCGCGCCGTTGCAAGAGGTGGATTTGGACCACCCACGCCGTAGCTATGAGCACGCCTATGCCGAGATGGTCCCCATGCTTGAGCGTATCGAGTCGCAGCGCCAGGAACTCAAGCGCCAAATGGCGGTGCTAGCGGACAACGACCGTATGCGCCGCGAGTTCACGGCGAATATCACCCATGAGCTCAAGACGCCGCTTACGGCGATTTCGGGCTATGCCGAGCTCATCGCAAACGGCATGGTCGAGGGCGAGGGCGACCTGCGCAACTTTGGCGGTCGCATCTATCGTGAGGCGGGCCGCTTGGCAGCGCTTGTCAACGATATCCTTACGCTGTCTAACTTGGACGAGGCCGAGCGTGCAACTGAGGGCGAGGCGGTGCCCATTGGTTCCACGGAGCCTATTGAGCTCTCGCGTGCCATCTACGCGGTCGAGCAGCGTCTTGAACAGGTCGCCCGTCAGGCGAATGTGACGATAAGTCATGAGACCAAGCCTGTGGTCATCGAAGGCGTGTCGCGCTTGATTGACGAGCTCATCTATAATCTGGCGAGCAACGCCATCCGCTACAATCGACCCGGCGGTGCGGTTACGCTGCAGTGCGGCACCAACGACGAAGGCCATCCGTTCCTTGCGGTCGCCGACACGGGAATCGGTATCGCGCCTGAAGAGCAGGGCAAGGTATTTGAGCGGTTCTATCGCGTGGACAAGAGTAGGTCCAAGGCGCGCGGCGGAACCGGTCTGGGGCTTGCAATTGTCAAGCATGCGGCCCTGTATCATCACGCCACGCTCGATCTGTCGAGCGAGTTGGGCGTGGGAACCACCATTACGGTGACGTTTCCCATACGGCAGGACGAGCCATTCGCATAGCGATACAACATAGATATTGATGCAGACGCCGCATTTGACTTTCGGGTGCGGCGTTGTTGTGCAATTTTACGATTGCTTCCGACATTTTTACAGGAGAGCCTGTTTCTTATGTATAGAGTTTGGTTTCGGTAAAAAGATGCGATAACATACGGACAGTTTTGTCAATCCGAACTGGGGAAATGAAAGGCAAGCTGCATGACCCTTCTCGAACTGTTCCAGCTGCTGAAGAAGCACCTTCAGCTGGTCATCACCCTTCCGGTGGTCTGCGCGATCGCCATGGGCATCGTGTCCTTCGTTGCGATGGACAACACCTATACCGCGACGACGAGCATGTACATTCTCGCCAAGACCGACGATAGCGGTCAGATGAGCTACAACGATCTCTCGGCGAGTCAGATGCTTTCCAACGATATCGCCACGCTGCTGGATAGCGATAGCGTTAAGAGCGGCGCAGCCAATGAACTGGGCCTCACTGATCTGGATGACTACAAGGTGTCTGTTTCCTCCGAGACCACCACGCGTGTCATTACGCTTTCGGTTACCGGCACCGATGCCAAGGAGACGGCTAAGGTCGCAAAGGCCATGGCCAGCTCGGTGAGTACGGTCGCTCAGAACGTCGGCGCTGCCCAGAGCATCAACGTTATCGACGAGGCTAAGACCCCCGAAGCCCCCAGCGGCCCCAAGCGCACGCTGTATATTGCCGTCGCGTTCCTCGCCGGTATCTTTATCGCAGTCGCCTATGTCGTTTTGGCAGACATGCTCAATACCCGCATCCGCGGTGCCGAAGAGGCAGAAGAGCTCCTGGGCATTCCCGTTGTTGGCCGAATTCCGGCTATGAAAGGTGGTAAATAGGCATGGCTAAGGCAAAGAACACCGACAAGCTCGTTGTACAGAATGCCGCCAAGACCCTTCTGGCCAACATCCGCTTTGCGAGCGTGGACGACCCCATCCGCACCATCACCGTTACCTCCTCGATTCCCAACGAGGGCAAGTCTACGGTTTCCATTAACCTTGCTCAGGCAATCGCCACGAGCGGCAAGTCCGTGCTTCTGGTCGAGGCCGATATGCGCCGCAGGTCCCTTTCCGATATGCTCGGCGTTCGTTCGCGCGGCGGACTCTATGCGGTCCTTTCCGAGCAGATCTCCATTGACCAGGCAATTGTCGAGACGGGTCAGAAGAACTTCTACTTCCTCGATGCCGAGCCGCATATTCCCAATCCTGCCGACATCATCGTCTCTCACCGCTTTGCCAAGCTGGTAAAGGCGCTGTCCGCCAAGTTCCAGTACGTCATCTTTGATGCTCCCCCGGTCGGCACCTTCATCGATGCTGCCGAGATCGCGAGTCTGACCGACGGTGCGCTTTTTGTCGTGCGTGAGGATTTCACCAAGCGCGAGGAGGCGCTCAACGCCATCGGTCAGCTTAAGAAGTCCGAGAAGGTCAAGCTCATCGGTACCGTTATGAACTACTGCGAGACCGAGACCAGCGAGTACTACTACTCCTACTACACCAAGGACGGTAAGAAGGTGAAGAAGGGCTCCGACGATCAGGGGACTTCCAAAAAGGGCATCTTCACCAACCGAGCAAACGTTTAGTTGATTAAGGCTGACCTATGCGTGACATTCATTGCCATATCTTGCCGGGTGTAGACGACGGCGCCGCCGATCTCGATGAGAGCTTGGCGATGCTCGAGGCTGCCAAGCGGGCCGGTGTAACCAGAATCGTTTGCACTCCTCACTGCCGTGATCCCTATTTTGATTACGACAAGATGTGGGATGCCTTTGAGCTGCTGCGTGATAACGCTGACGGTTTTCCGCTCCAGATGGGCTTCGAGGTCAACCATCGAAAGCTCGTTGAGCTTGGTATCGATGCCGCGGAGCACTTGCATTTCGATGGGACCAACGAGTTTCTGCTCGAGCTTTCGACGCATGCCGATGCGTATGCGTTTAGAGAGTACGAGAACACGATTTACGATTTGCAGTGCCGTGGCTACCAGGTGATCATCGCTCATCCTGAGCGCTATCGTGCGGTTCAAAAGGATGTAAGCGTGGCGGAGCGCCTGGTCGATATGGGCTGCAAGCTGCAGGCTTCGGCGGACTTTATTGCCGGCGGTCGCTTTGGTCGCGAGAAAAAGCCGGCACAGCGCCTGTTCGATCAGAACCTGTACAGCTTCATCGCGAGCGATGCCCATAACGTGGGTCATTACGACTGCCTGGCGAAGGCTCGCGCGAAGTTTAGCGTGCGCGGAGCTCATTTTCGCTAATATCTGTCCCTAACGTTCGCATTGAATGAAAGGGCAGCCATGGATATCCAACTTAAGACGGGATGCTTTGATGACGCGGCGTTGGTGCGCCGCGTCGTTTTTATGGACGAGCAGGGCTACGAGAATGAGTTCGACGCTATCGACGAGGATCCAAACTGCATTCATGTGACGCTCTATGTAGACGGCGAGCTTGCCGGTTGCTCGCGCGTGTTTCCCGAAGAGCTTGAGCGCGTGGCTGACGCAGGGGCCCCGGTGTTGCCGGCATGCGACATGGACGAAGGCGTTGCGGCGGGGGAGACCTACATTATGGGGCGCGTCGCCGTGCTGCCGGCTATGCGTCGTCGCGGACTGGCGAGTGCGATCGTCGAGGCCAGTGCTTCGTGTGCACGCGATGCCGGCGCTAAGCTTATTAAGCTGCATGCGCAGGAATACGTGTTGCCGCTCTATGCAAAGGCGGGCTACACGCAA
This sequence comes from uncultured Collinsella sp., assembly GCA_902493545.1. Lineage (GTDB taxonomy): Bacteria > Actinomycetota > Coriobacteriia > Coriobacteriales > Coriobacteriaceae > Collinsella. The sequence continues at coordinate 4,891 of CABUQI010000099.1, forward strand.
ATTGCCCCGGTAGATCACGAAGACGAGGGCCAGCCTCATGCCTGGATGGCCAAGCGCGTAGATGGCAGATAGGGACGTTCCTTTTAATATGAGCAGGACATTGTCAAGAGGCAAAATCGGGCC
>CABUQI010000100.1 GCA_902493545.1 uncultured Collinsella sp.
GCGACAGGCCCTGCATCTGGGACTCGATGCGCTCCTTAATGTCGGACTCGAGCTGTGCGCCCTCATCCTCGAATACAAAGTGCGCGGAACCGATGATGGCGCGACGCCCTTCGATGGACGAAGCGATGCCGTGTGCCACGATGTACTCGACGGCGGCGTGGCGCTCGCGATGCTCGAGCCCACGCTCGCGGGCGGCGTTGACCACAGCGCGCGCCACCGGATGCGGAAAATGCTCCTCCAGGCAAGCGGAAAGACGCAGGACCTCATCCTCGCTCCAGCCATCGGTCGTCAGCACGCAAGCCAGGCGCGGCTGCGCCTCGGTGAGCGTGCCGGTCTTGTCAAAGACAATGGTATCGGCCTTGGCAAACGACTCAAAATACTTCGCGCCCTTGACCATGACGCCCATCTTGGCAGCATCGCTCATAGCGGTCATGACGGCAACGGAACCCGTGAGCTTGAGTGCGCACGAGTAGTCGACCATCAACGCCGCCGAGGTCTTGATGAGGCTGCGCGTGGTGAGCGCGACCAGACCCGCAAGCAGGAAGTTCCACGGGACGATCTTGTTGGCGAGGTCCTCCATGTGCGACTGACCCTCGGACTTGAGCGAGTCGGCCGTCTGCACGAGCGAGACAATCGAGCGAAGCTTGGTCTGAGCCGTGTTGGCGCGCACACGCACCAAGATGCTGCCGTCTTCCACGACGGTGCCGGCGAACACGTCGTCGCCCACGCTGCGCTCGACGGCCAGCGGCTCGCCGGTCAGGGTCGCCTGGTTGACCATGGCGCTCCCCTGTTCGACCACACCGTCAATGCAGATGGACATGCCGGTGCGCACGGCTACCAAGTCGCCGGGCTCAAGCTCGGTGGCGGCAACGCTCACCTCGGTGTCGCCGACGACCTTTTGCGCCTTGTCGGGCACATCGAGCAGCGAGTTGATGAGCTCGTTTTCGCTCATGGCGCGGGTGTAGTCCTCGAGCAGCTCGCCCACGTTGAGCAGGAACATTGTCTGGCCCGCGGTGTCGACATCACGCTTGACGAACGAAATGCCGATGGCCGAAGCGTCGAGCACGGGAACGGTCAGGCGCGGCTGCGCGAGCTCACGGAGGGCGGCACGCAAAAAGGCCATGTAACCGGCCACGACAAACACCGCGCGCAGTGGCGTGGGCAAGAACCAGCGACGTGCGTAATGGGCACCGACGAGTGTCGCCAGGTCCATAACGAGTTTGTGCTTGCGCGGCTCAAGCTGCATCACGTAACCCGTCTTTGCGTCGGCAATGGCCTGAGCGTCGAGCGCACCGACGGCGGCCAGCACGGCCGCGCGACGCTGCTCGTCGTATTCGAGCGCCATCTGGCCAATACGGCCGTAGACGCGCACCTTGCGCACACCATCGATGTCGCCACTGAGCTTTAGAAGCGCATCGAGATCGCTCTCTGGCACAGGACCCGCCAACTGGAGGCGGGTCCTGCCGGGGATCTCGCTGATAATCGAGAATCTCATTGTTTGTGCCTGGGGTGCTTACTCGGCTGCCTTGTCCGCAGCGGCCTCGCTCTGGGTGATGTAGGCAGCCTCGGCAACCATGTCGTCGACCTCGGCTTTGGCCTGCTCGACCATGTCCTGGTAGCCGTTCTTGATGCGCATGCCGCACGCGATACCCTGCACGCAGGCATTCTTGACCGGAGCGCTGGTAAGCAGCTTGATGCCGGCCGTGCCAAGCAGAAAACCGCCACCGACAAGCAGGGTGTTAAACGTCGACTTCTTCATGTTGCTTCTCCCTTTTGCCGCATTGGACGCGGCACGGTGCCTCAGCACCCGAGTAAATAAGTTTGCTCGAGCACGCTTTTGAAATATCTCAATTTTATCTAACTATCTAGGTCAGCCATGGCTAACCTTTTGAAAATTAACGATGCGGAGTAACCGATTGTCAATGTGACAAATGGACTGTCCCTTTGCCCCTTCTTACAACTGCCAGGTAGCTGCTTCCTTTTGCAGCGCCACCATGCGGGCGAATTCTCCACCTGCCGCCTTGAGCTGCGCCGGAGTGCCCTGCTCGGCAACCACACCATCCTTGAGTACAACGATTTTGTCGGCATTTTCCACCGTACGCATACGGTGGGCAATAACGATAACCGTCTTACCTGCAAGCAGACGGGAGAGCGCCTGCTGAACCACGGTCTCGTTCTCCACATCCAAGCTCGCCGTCGCCTCGTCCAACAGCACGATAGGCGCGTCTTTGAGCAGCGCACGGGCGATAGAGATGCGCTGGCGCTCACCGCCGGACAGCTTGGAGCCGTTCTCGCCGATCATGGTGTCATAGCCCTGCGGCATGCGGCTCACAAACTCGTCGCAGTTGGCGGCACGCGCAGCCGCAAGCACTTGCTCATCGGTGGCGCCACGACGCCCGAGGCGGATGTTTCCCATCACCGTGTCGTCAAAGAGCAGCACGTCTTGGAACACAATGGCGTAGTCGCGCAGCAGCACCTCGGGATCCACGCCCGCAACATCCACACCGCCCACGGCAACCTTGCCCGCAGTGGCATCCCAAAAGCGCGCGGCCAGGCGGCTCACCGTAGACTTACCGGAACCCGAAGGACCGACCAGTGCCGTGACCTCGCCTTCCTTGGCGGTAAAGCTCACATCGGTAAGAACTTTCTCGCCGGCGCGGCCGTCCTCGCCCGCACCATAGCCAAATGCCACATGATCGAACACCACATCGTGGCCCACGGGTTCAAATTTCTCGTTGCCCCGCGCCACGGGCTCTTCCATGATGGAACGCATGCGCTTGGCCGACGACTCGGCGGCAAACAGCTCGGACATCAGCATCAGCGCCTGATCAAAGGGCGCATAGATGCGGCTCACCATAAGCAGGAAGGCAAACATCATCAAAAAGTCGACCTGGCCGGAGGCGACCATCGCAGCGCCCGTGACCAACGTGGTGGCAATCCCCAGGCGCAGGATAGCAAAGGCGGAGTTGACCAAAAGCCCATTGGCGAGCTCGCCCTTGGTGGTCTCGCGCTCCTCGGCATCGATCACGGCGTTGAGCCCCTCAAGATAATGAGCCTCCTGGTTGGTGGCGCGGATCTCGCGCACGCAGTCGAGCGTCTCCTGGATCGCCTCGGTAACCTTGACCTTCTCGGCACGCACATGGTCGAACACCGGGGTCATGGGGCCGCGTGTTAGATACAACACGGCAAAGGCCACGGGCACGCTCCAAAACGCCGCGATCGCCAGCTGCCAGCAAAAGAACAGCGACGCCACGAACACAATGGCGCTTGCGATGATGGCACCCCAAAGCTCTCCCAGCACGTGGCTGTAGGCGTGCTCCATGGCCTGGACGTCGCCCATAATGGTCTCGGTTAAATCGGCCAGATCACGACGGCCAAAAAACGACAGCGGCAGCTTGCGCAAGCGCTCGGCGATCTCCATACGCTGCTTGCCGCACTCCTCGTAAAAAATGCAGTAGGTGTAGTAATACTGCTGCCAGTTAGAGGCAAAGAGCAACACGAAAAAGACCAGGAGGCCGCCCACGATCGGTAGGGCATCCGGCAGGTCGGCGCCGGTGGCGAGATGTTCGACAAAGCCGGCCATGACCAGGAACAAAAAGCCCATGCCGGCCATGGTCACAAGATTGGTGAGCGTGGTCCAGAAAATGCCGCGTTTTACGCCGGCGACACCTTTATCGGATAGGAAATACTTCTTTTGGAATGAGGCGAACATTTAGGCCTCGCCTCCCTTCGTGATGGCGGCATCCGCGGTCGCAGCAGTGATTTTCCAGTTCGCGGCCTGTTCGTATTCGGCCCACATCTTGGCGTACAGGCCGTTTTGGGACAGCAGCTCGGCATGAGTGCCAGCCTCCTGCACGCTACCCTGGTTGAGCACCACGATCTTGTTGGCCCCCACCACGGTCGAAAGCCGGTGCGCGATCATAATGACCGTGCGGCCCGCCGCCAATTTGCTAAAGGCGCGCTGGATGAGCGCCTCGTTCTCGGGGTCGGCAAACGCCGTGGCCTCGTCGAGCACCACGATGGGCGCGTCCTTAAGAATTGCGCGGGCGAGCGACACGCGCTGGACCTCGCCGCCCGAAAGGTACGCCCCGCCGGCGCCGAGCATGGTGTCGATGCCCTGCGGGAGCTTGGCCACGATATCGTCGCACTGGGCCGCGGAGAGGGCCGCGCGCACTTCGTCGTCAGTGGCCCCAGGCTTGGAGGCGCGCACGTTATCGGCAAGTGTTTGCCGGAACAGCTGGTTGGTCTGGAACACGAAGGCGACCTGGTCCATGAGCTCGTGCGGGTCCATGTCGCGAACGTCCACACCGCCTACGAGCACTCGACCCGAGGAAACATCCCAAAAACGCGGGATCAGGCTGGCGCAGGTTGACTTACCGCCGCCCGAGGGACCCACCAACGCGAGGGTGCTACCTGCGGAAACGCTAAAGCTCACATGGTTGACGGCAGGTGCCTCGGCACCCTCGTACGTAAAGCTCACGTCCTCAAATCGCACGTCGCCGCCGACAGGGTGCTTGGGTTGGGCGGGCACGGAGAGCTGCTTGGAATCCATAACGCTTCGGATGCGCGCCAGCGAATCGGCACTCATCTGAGAGGCCTCGCCCACAAACATGAGCTTGGTCATGGCCGTCGGCACCACGGCCGAAAAGATCGCGTAAAACGTGAAGTTGACCATAAAGTGCGCGAAGTCCGTCTCGCCCGGCGCCAACAGCAACGCCACGGGCAAAAGAAATGCCACGAGGCCATTGAGCGCGGTAAGGTTGAGCACCTGCGGGCCTCGGCAGAACGTGCCCGCATAGCTTTGCGCCATGTCGGCGTATTCGGCGATCGCATCGTGAAACGCCTTAAAGGAGTAGACCGTCTGCTGGAACACCTTGACCACGGGGATGCCGCGCACGTATTCGGTGCCGGTCTTGTTCATCTTGACCAGCGCGCCCATGTAGGCCTTCATGAACTCGGCGCCTTTGCCGCTCATCATGGTAGCCATGG
>CABUQI010000101.1 GCA_902493545.1 uncultured Collinsella sp.
CCTACGTAGTCTTCGTCGATCGTAATCTTGGCAATCGACTTGGGATATTCCGATTCGACCCGTTGTGCCAGCGCGTGCTTTAAGTCTTCGGCACTCATCTGCAGATCCGAGGGACGCACGCAGTCAAAGATCACGTTGGTGTGCGTGGGGCCCGGCACACAGCGCAAATCATGAATCGAAAGGCGGCTATCGATCTCTTGAGCCATAGCGTTGATGCGCAAGCGCATGCTCGCCACCTTTGGATCGTCGGTCACGATGGGGTCGTAGTGAAGTGTGACAATCATGCCGTCTTCGTTCCTAAACGACTGCTCGATGTTATCGAGCGTGTCGTGACTTTCCAGCGGGCTGGCCTCGGCTGCCATCTCGGCGTGAGCGCTTGCGAACTTCCTGCCCGGGCCGTAGTCGTGAACCATCAAATCGTGAACTCCCAAAACGCCGGGATAGCTCATGATCTTGTCTCGAATGTGCTTGACCAGCTTAGGATCGGGCGACTGACCCAAAAGCGGGCTCACCGTATCTTGAATAAGTTCAAAGCCGCTCCAGCCAATATAGGCGCCAACGGCAAGGCCGACCCATGCGTCAAGATTGATGTGCGTCACCTGCGAAACAATTGCGCACGCTAACACGGCGCCCGTAGCAAGAACATCGTTCTTGGAATCCTGCGCGGTCGCATGCAGCGTATCGGACTCAATACGGTCACCGAGCTTTTGGTTGAGGGCCGCCATCCAGAGCTTTACGGCCATCGAAAGCACTAGAACTGCCACCAGGGCAAGCGAGAACTCGACAGGTTCAGGGTGGATGACGCGCTCAACCGAGGACTTCACCAGCTCAACGCCAATCAGCAGCACGAGTGCCGCCACGACCAGACCCGAGAGATACTCGTAGCGACCGTGGCCGTAAGGATGCTCGGGATCGGCCGGCTTGCTCGCCAGCTTAAAGCCCAGCACGCTCACGATATTCGAGCTGGCATCGGACAGGTTGTTCATGGCATCCGCCACGATCGAAACCGATCCCGAAACCACACCAATTGCGCCCTTCGCAGCACAAAGCGCAACATTGGCGAGAATACACACCACGCCCGTCAACGTGCCCACGCGCGCACGGTCGCCCTGCGCACGACGAACAATCCACTCGACCATCTACATCCGCCCCCACGGTACTACCTATATATCTATTGCTCAAACGGATTGTAGTGTAGCCACTTTGTCCTCCAGATACAAAAAGGCCGCGACCCACACGAGCCGCGGCCTTGGAGCATGACAAAGGAATCGTTCTTTTGTCGCACAGGTTTATGCGCTTACTTCAGCAGCGCTCGCCACTGTTTCGGGCGAATTGGCTCCGTCTTCTGCCGCCTGTCCCTTCGTCGGCACCACGCCAAAGCAGTAGCTCAGCGCCGCAGACACCGCAAATGCCACACCGCCGGCAGCGCAGCACCACAGCAGGTTCGAGATGCCGCCCGTGGCAAAGCCAATGACCATGAGGACATTCGTCATACCGATGGTATAGGCCGTAACGTGGCCCACGGCCGCAACAAGGCCTCCGACGGCGCCGCCAATGGCCATGCACGTCAGGCACCTGCCATATTTAAAGCCGCAACCGTACAGCGCCGGCTCACTTACGCCACCAAGCACGCCCGAGATCGAATAGCCCAGCATGAGGGCCTTCTCGTCCTTATCCGCAACGCGAAGCGACGCACCAAAGGGCATGCCCCAAACGGCAAACGTTGCCATCGTCGCGGCGATCAGGATGCACGAATCCGTTCCCACACTCATAAACTGCGCATAGGCGAGCGATAGGACAACGTTGCTGACGCCCGCGATCTTTAGGAACTCCCAGCCCGCGGCAAGCCCCATGAGCGTGAGCAGCGACACGATGCCACCGGAATTGCCAAGCATAAACATAAGCTGGCCCAACAGCATGCCCAAATAGCTGCCCGCCGGCGCCGTAATACACAGCGAAACCGGAACCATGACGAGCATGGTTGCAAACGGAACGAACGAAAACGCCACGGCCTTAGGGATAACGCGCTGAAAGAAACACTCCACTCGCCATAGCACGGGCACCGAGATGAGAACCGGGATAACAGTCGTCGTGTAATCGTTGACCGGCGCGGGAAGCAGACCATACACGGAAGTCATCGATGCCCCCGTCGTCGATGCGGCATCGACGAGCTTAAGCAGATCGGGCGCAATCAATACGCCGCCCAGCATCATGCCCAGCTGCTCCGAGCAACCGAGCTGGCGGGCGGCCGCCCAACCAAGATAAACGGGCAAAAAGTAGTAGCCGGCGTTATAGAGCCAACTGTAGAACAGGCGATAGATTTCGGAATCGGCAGACCACAGGCCCAGCATGCCTTCGCCCATAATGACGGCGACGGTGCGGAACAACGCCGCGCAGACAATAAACGGCAGCGCCGACATCATGCTTTTGGACAGATAGTCCACCACGGCCATGGCGTTTGATGAAACCGTCGTTGTAAACGAGGTGTTAGAAACTTGTGGCATGGAACGCCTTTCCCAATGTGACATGTAGGCTGTCCCTTTATCACATCGTGCGGTACTGACCGATTGCGCGGTACTTTTCGTAGCGGAGGTTTGTGAGGGTCGCGTCGTCGAGCCGCCCAAGCGTATCGAAGGCATCAAATGCCGAGGACATGACGGCGCCGGCGATCTCCTCATGCGACAGGCCCCTATCGTCGACAATGCCGTCGATGATGCCGAGCGCCAACAGATCGGGGGCCGTGAGCTTAAGCGCCTCGGCGGCCTCATCCGCGCGCTCGGTATCCTTCCACAGAATCGACGCACAGGCCTCGGGGCTCACGACCGAATAGGCCGAGCTCGAGAGCATCAGGATGCGGTCGGCCACGGACAGCGCCAGCGCGCCACCAGAGCCGCCCTCGCCTGTTACCACCGAGACAATCGGCGTCTTAAGGCCGCTCATCTCCATGAGATTCCGGGCAATCGCCTCGCCCTGGCCGCGCTCCTCGGCACCGATGCCGCAAAACGCGCCCGAAGTATCGACCAGGCACAGAACCGGTCGACCAAACTTTTCGGCCTGGCGCATAAGGCGACGCGCTTTGCGGTAGCCCTCGGGATGTGCCATACCAAAGTTGCGACGCATGCGCTCTTTGGTCGTGGTACCGCGCTCGACGGCGATAACCGTCACGGGTCGCCCGTCTTTCCAGCCAATGCCAGCCACCACGGCGGCGTCGTCGCCAAAGTAACGGTCGCCATGCAGCTCCACAAATCCATCCAGGCCCAGCGAGATCATCTCGCCCGCCGTGGCGCGATCTGCCGAGCGGGTCTGCTTGACAATCTCGAGCGCGGTTTTTGGTGCGGTCGAGCGCTTGAACAAGTGTCCCAGCTTTTTGCCGCGACGACCCGTATGCACGATCTCATGCGGTGCCCCCAGGCCGGGCGCGTGCCCTTCGTGCAGTGCCAGCAGCTCGCCTACCGTGAGCGCAATCTCGCCACGCGGAACAACGGCATCGCAAAAGCCGTGCTCCAGCAAAAACTCGGAGCGCTGGAATCCCTTGGGCAGGCGCTTGTGCATGTTCTGCTCGATCACGCGCGGGCCGGCAAATGCCGTCAGGGCATCGGGCTCGGCCAAGATGATGTCGCCTTCCATGGCAAAGCTCGCGGTTACGCCTCCGGTCGTGGGGTCGGTGAGCACCGTGATATACAGGCCGCCCGCCTCGCTGTGGCGCCTAACCGCCGCAGAGATTTTGGCCATCTGCATAAGCGAGGTCACGCCCTCTTGCATGCGCGCGCCGCCCGAAACGGTAAAGCCGACAACTGGCAATCCCAGCTCGGTCGCATGCTCAAATGTGCGACAGATCTTCTCGCCCACCACGGAACCCATCGAGCCCATCATAAAGTTGGCATCCATAAAGAAGAGCGCCGTGTCGCAACCGCAGATTTTGCCCTTGCCGCACACAACGGCATCGCGCTCGCCCGAACGCTCGCTCACGCTCTTGAGCTTATCGGCATAGCCGGGAAACGAGAGGAAGTCCTCCGACGCCAGATTGGCATCCCATTCCTCAAACGTGCCCTCGTCGACCGTCATGCGCATGCGCGCGCGACCGCTCACGCGAAAGTGTTTGCCGCAACGAGGGCAGACCTCGAGGTTGTCGTGTAGGCGTGCCTCATCGATCACGCGGCGGCACTCCGGGCACTTGATAAACACGTGGCGCGCGGGAAACTCGGCGCACGACTCGGTTATCGGCCCCTCAAGTACATTGACCGTCTTCGCTTTTCTATTCATCAGCATAGAGATGCCCCATCAGATCGGTGTGGTACATGCCCGACAAGAACTCGTCGTTTGCCAGCACGTCGAGCTGCAGCTCGCTGTTTTCGCTCACGCCCTCAATCACGAGCTCGCCCAGGGCCGAGCGCATCTTGCGAATGGCGCCGTCACGCGTGGGCGCACACACGATGAGCTTGCCGAGCATGGAGTCGTAGTACGGCGGAACTTTCGCACCGGTAAACATGGCGGAATCCCAGCGCACGCGCGGACCACCCGGCACACGCAACGCGGTGACCGTTCCGCATGACGGCAGAAAGTCCGGCGTTTCGGCATTGATGCGGCACTCCATGGCGTGGTTGCGGACCGGCATGTCCTCCTGCTCAAAGGGCAGAGGCTGGCCGGCTGCCACGCGCAGCTGCCACTTGACCAAGTCGGTATCGGTCACAAACTCCGTAACCGGGTGCTCCACCTGCAAGCGCGTGTTCATTTCCATAAAGTAGAAATTGCCGTCGTCCGAATACAGAAACTCGATGGTACCGGCTCCTTCGTAGCCGACGGCACGAGCCAGGTCACGCGCTGCCTTGTGCATGCGAGCACGAATGTCGTCGTGTCCGTCGAGGCACGGCGCGGGGCTCTCCTCGATCAGCTTTTGGTTGCGGCGCTGCACCGAGCACTCGCGCTCGCCGAGCGAAAACACATGGCCCTGCTTATCGGCCATAATCTGTACCTC
>CABUQI010000102.1 GCA_902493545.1 uncultured Collinsella sp.
ATGCCACTATTAACAGCGCCCGTTTTACCTGCTGGTTTGTTGGGAAATATCCCAATTTATCCCAAGTGCGTCGCAAACGGAACGCGCCACCTGCTCGCGGGAGGGGCGAATATAATGCCGCCCGGACACGCCCGGCAGGGAGTGGCCCATGAGCATCTCCATGAGGTCCCAGGGCATGTGCAGCTCCATCTCGCAGATGGTACGCCATGAGTTGCGGAGGTTCGACCACGGGATGTGCTCGATGCCCTCGGCTGCGCACCACTTCTTCCATCTATGATTGCACATCCCTCGGTTCATGGGCAGCCCGTCCCCGCGATCTGCTAGCCACTCGGAGCCTGCCACGCGGCGCTCGTTTGCAATTTCGAGCAGGCGCCCGGCGGCATCCGGCAGCACCACGACTGTGCGTATGGACTTCCGCGTCTTGAGTACGCCGTCCGCCGTGGGCTCGATGCCCGCTTGCTCCATCTGGCGCACGAGGTCGACCGTCACGAGCGTTGTGGATTCCGCCGCGAATGGCATGACCTCATCGGTGCGGATGCCCAGCGACTCACCCGAGCGGCATGATCCAAAACACGCCATGATGAACGGCGCCTCGAGCGAGGTTCCGTGCAGACGGCCCAGAATGTCCTTTGCCTCGGCGAGCGTGTACAGGCGCTTGGAGCGCTCGCGCGTCTTGCGCGTGGGCATGGTGTATTTCACGGTGGCGGCAAACGGGTCGATGGGCAGCACGACGAAGCCCGACACAGTGCCGTAAATCTTGCGCAGGGTGAGTAGGGCGGTGTCCGCCGTCGCTGCGGGGAGAGTCAGGAGCCATTCCTGCAGGTGCACGGGGCGCAACTGGTCGACCGGCATTGAGCCCCATGTGGGGCCGACGTAGTTTGCCCACGACCTTGTGACGAGGCTGCGGGTGTTCGGCGCGAGCGTGCCCGCCGCGACCTGTGCCGCCATGGTCGGCTCGAGCCATGTGCCGTATGCCTGGGCGATGGTCGGCACCGGCTTGTCATCGGCACGCTCGACGTGGATGCGGTCGAGTTCGGTGCATGCCTCGCGATAGGTGCCGTATACCGTCTTGGTTTTGCGCTTGCGTCCACACGGCGTGTTCTCTTGCCATCGGAGGATGTATTTCTTGCCACGCTTGGCTTCGGTGATTGAGCCCCACGCGCGGCGCCTCTGCTTGCGTGTCATATAATGTCCCTAGGTTGCCCAGAGCTATCTCCGTGTTACTCCGGCATCCTTGTTGTCACCCCACCGCGCCAAGGTTCCAGCCGTGCGCGGTGGGGTTTCTTTTTTGCTGCCGTTAGTCCATCTTTTATGACGGACTAACGGCTACGCGATTGTGCGGCGCTTGGGCCTGCCCGAGCGTGGCGTGTCGATCAGGCGGGCCGCTATGCTCTCCACGGTTACGTAGGTGCGGCGGCCCTTGCGGTAGCCCGTAAGGATCCCCGAGTCGAGCATGTGGGTGATCCTGCCGGGGGAGACGGAGAGCCTGCGCGCGGCTTCGGCCGCCGAGACCGTCTCGCCCTCCACGATGTACCCCTCGTCCGTGGAGAAGGCGACCATCATGGAGAGCCCGCCGTCTGCGGGCTCGATGAACTCGGGCTCAGGCACGGCAAGACCGTCCTTTATGAGCGCGGCCACGTAGGTGCTCGCCGCGTCCACGGACTGCTCGGCGGCCTCGGCAATCGTATCGCCGTAGGTGAAGCATCCCGGCAGTGAGGGAAACTCCACGTCGTAGCCGCCGTCCTCGTCGGGTGTGAGCACCGCCTGGTAAACGTATGTCTTCATATCTTTCGACCCCCAAGGGGGCGGGGCTAAAGCCACCCCGCCGTCTTAGCTATTTTTCGGTACGTCCCTATCGGTATCTCCTTCTTGGAGGTGGGCACGCTGATCTGGACCCCGTCCTTTCGCGCGACCACATGGCTGCCCTTGCCGGTGTAGAGCGTCCAACCCTCCTTCTTGAACCGCTTGAGCACCTGCGCGGGCTCCTGCTCCTTGGGCATCTCTCCTCCTTTCGACAATTAAATTATAAACAATTGATAGTTATCAATCAAGTAAAATAGCAAGTATTTATAGTTTTGATGCTGCCCAAGCGGATCCGCCAAGATCGCCGCCCGGGGCTTCTTTGTTTAGCAGCAGTCGTTGCGCTTTCTGCAACAATTAAATCAGCCACCTGCCCATTTTCGTGGGGTTACGAAAATGGGGGAGTAACTGGTGTTTTGGTGTGCCCGTTGGAGGTTTTTCCGGAAAAACCTGAAAAACCTAGGCGCCGAAGAGCTTCGCGAGCACACCGAGGGCCACCAACGCCTTGGGTACGAGATCCACGCTCTTCGTTGCAAGGTCGATGACCCTTGCAGCGTGTTCGGCGAATCCAGTCTTGTTCTTCGCCTCGGCTGCCATGCGCACCCGTGACAGCGCCAGCTCGAGTGCCGCTTTCGTCTCGTTGTCGAGAACGGGGTCGTTGCCGATTTCAGCCACCGCCTGGCTTACCTCTACCGAAACGTCCGCCGTCGCCGTGGCCTGTGAGACGCTGCTGGAGCTAACCGTCGTACCGTTTCCGCTGTTCGTGAGCGCCGCCATGTTTGCCACGAGCCATCCCTTTGCGCGCTTTACGCCATCCAAAGTCTTGTCTCTGGGAATTGCTGACGATCCCGTGCGCATGAGCGAGAAGGAAAACCCTTCCATCTGCAGCATGAGGTCGTCGATGTGTTCTTGGGTGCTTTCACCGTAATCTCCCGCAGTGATGCAGTCGCACTCATAGATGAGATCCTCCACGTGCGTCTCCGCTAATGATTGAGACATGGTTATCACTCCTTCACATAAATGAATTGAATAACGCGGCCTACGCGGACCTTACTTGATCCGCTTCCGGCCCTTCTCTTCTAGTCAAATACCAGATAGAGCTTTGTCTGGTCGGTGCCGTCTTGGTAGTAGTCCCACATATAGATGGCGCGGCACGGTCTTTCCCTGTTCGCGGAGATTTGCTTGTAAACCTCGGTGCTCATGGCGCTAATCTCGACGAGCGGATTGCCGTCGGCGAGCACTCTGATATGGGGCTTTGCCGACGAGCCCTTTGGCGTCGGGACTATCTCAAATGACGGAGTGAAGCGGAGGTCCTTTCCGGGCAGTTCGCCGCCAATCCAGTTGCGATCGGTAACGGTAATCCATACCTCAAGCGAATCCTTTGCAAGCTCGATGCCTGTCCGCTTGCGCCTCACCTGGGCGACCCTGGCCCTATACTGCGCCTCGCGTCTAGCGAGCTCGTCTTCCTCGGAGAACGGAACGGGAACCGTCAGCGTCTTCTGGCGTTCCCACCACTGCTCCAAGAGCCAGGGCTCCGCAGTCAGGCTGATTAGCTCGGGGACGCCGGGGGAGTACATGCCGGTCTTTTTGACCTTGAGACGGATCGTGAAGCCGGCCGCCACCATCTCCTTGAGGAACCCGAGTCCCGAGTAGGTAAATCCGAATGCGGTGCCGTTGTAGGAAAGTGGCGTATCTCCAAACTCGGCGCTGTCCGCCGTCGTGCCGGTCGACTTGCTGTGGATGACCATGTCGCGACCGAGCGGATCGACGTAGAACTCGGTTCCCTTCCGGATACCCTTGAAGGGCACACCGACGTAGGCAAACACCGTCTTCTCGCAATCGCCGTCGATGTCTATGACGCGTGCGGTGGGGTGCCTGCTATCTCGTGCGGCCATGGCGGCAGAGTCGGACACGCCATTGCCCGTCAAAATCGCTTTGGCCAATGAGCTGAACAGCCCCATGAATACCTCCTTACCTTGCTACGCGGATCTTACTTGATCCGCTTCCAGCCCTTCGATTTCAGGCGCTGCAGCCTGATTTTGGGACAGCTCGGCCTGGTCGCGTGCCGTCTCCAGGATCTTCGAGCGCCTCTTCTCGGTGCTCTGCCGGTAGCAGGTAATCAGCTCGCCCTCCGCGCCCGTCGGCGCCGTCGGCTTGTCCTCGGGATGCTCCTCGTACCATCCGAGCAGGTCGTTGGGGTCGGTGTGGAGAACCTTCGCGCACTTCCAGAGCTGCTCAATATCGGGAAGGGTCTTCCCTCGTTCCCAGTTGCCTACCGTTTTGATGTCAACGTTCAACGCGTTTGCCAGATCAGCCTGTGAATATCCGTTTTCTTTCCTAGCCTGCTTAAGTTTTAAGTTCATCGTCACCTCCAATATGGGGAAGTATTTACCGAGGATTCTATAGATACACAAAAGAAAAGGCAAGAAAAGCCCTAGTTTGCTATTGCAATCGGGAAAAGATTACCTATACTCTGAATTGCACAGGGAAGAAGTTCCCTATTTCAGAAGGAGGAAAAGATGAAGTTTTCGAAGGACGAGTTCGGAGCGAACCTGCGCGCCGCCCGCGCTCGCGCCGATATGTCTCAGGAGCAGCTGGCCAACAAGGCGGGGCTCTCGGCATCTTCAATCATCGGCTACGAGAACGGCTCGATGGTTCCAGGTGTCGACAAGGCCTACGCCATCGCCCAGGCCCTCGGATGCACGCCCAACGACCTGATGGGCTGGAACACGGACGAGGCCGCATAGGGATGGGGGAAGAGGAATGACAGGCAAGAGCTACGGGCTGCCCGACGACATCACGACGCTGGGCGGCATGGTGACGTGGGCCGACAAGGACGCCGAGTGGCACACGGAGGTGTTCGAGTTTTTGGACGACGCGCGCGACGTGTTCCGCAAGCACGTGCTGTGCGGCGACGTCGCCTACCTGGGGCGCCTTGTCGGGCTAGACCGCAAGCAGGCGCTCGATTTTGCCTACGACGCCTTCGAGATCGACCCCGCGCCGGGTGAGTGGCCGTTCGGGCTGGGCGCCTGCGGGGCTGCGCGGTGACCCGGGCGCTGCTGGCCTCGGCAGTCGTGATGGACGCCGCCGGCTGG
>CABUQI010000103.1 GCA_902493545.1 uncultured Collinsella sp.
CTTTTTGTTTGGCACCCGCACCGGTTTTGCCATCCTTTTCGCCGGCGGCATCCTGCTATTTGCGATTCTTGCCTTTGTGATGGAGAAGCGCACCCATAAGATGTATGTCGACCGTGGCCCCAAGTCCGAGGACGAAGAAGACAGCTTCTGGGACTAACCTGCCAAATAGAGACAGGCTTATTTTGGTCGGTTTTATCTGGGCAAACGCAAGCGCCCCGCAACTGGAATTGAGCCAGTTGCGGGGCGCTTTTCGCTAAAAGGACAAAACCGCAGAAAATACCTGCCAAAAATAAACCCGTCCTTTTTTTGGTCGGTTTTACTGGAGAGTTGCGTCGATTGCCTTGACCAGGGCGCTGCGCATGCCGGCGTCCTCGAGCGCAACGACGCCCTTGATGGTGGCACCACCGGGCGAGCATACGGCATCCTTCATCGCCGCAGGATGCTGGCCAGTTGCAAGCTGCAGCTTTGCCGTACCTAGCACCATCTGGCTCACAATGCGATAGGCATCGGCACGCGGGATACCGTGCTTGACCGCCGCATCGCTCAGGGCCTCGATTGCCATAGCGACAAATGCCGGAGCGCAACCACCCACCGTGCCGCCCACAAACAGCAGGCTCGTATCGAGCTCGACCACCGCACCGAGCTTGCCAAGCAGATCAAGCACCACTGTGCTCTGCTCATCACTAAGCGTGGAAGCCTTCTCACAAGCGATGACGCCCTCGCCCACCGAAACCGGTGTGTTGGGCACCGTCGAGATATGCGCGACGCCCGGCAGGACCTGCTCCCACTTGGCACTGTCCCAGGTCCAGGCAACCGACAGAACGACCTTTTTGGCAAGAGCATCCTTGAGCGGGGCGAATATCTTCTCGATCATGTACGGTTTGACCGCAGCGACCACGATATCGGATGCGGCGACAACCTCGGCGGCATCGTGGCAGGCGACCATGCCGCGTGCCTCGCAGCGCTCAACCAGTGCGTCGTAGCGACCCGCGCAGGCGCACATGTCGCTCGCAGCTACACCGGCAGCGATCCAGCCATCGGCCATAGCGCTCGCCATATTGCCAAAACCGACAAATCCAATCTTCATATCTCATAGTCCTTTCAGACACATTCCTCAAAACGAAGGCTATTGTCCCACGGCATTGTTTCGTATTGCCGACCTATTTGTGATACGGCTCACCACGGCTGATCTTGCAAGCGCGATAGATTTGCTCCAGCAGCACCACACGCGCCAAGTTATGCGGCAGGGTAATGCGTCCAAAGCTGAGCATCTCGTCGGCTCGTACGCGCACGTCATCGCTCACGCCGTCCGATCCGCCAATCACAAAGGCGATGTCGCTGTTACCACGCAGCATAAGATCATCGAGCCGCGCCGAAAACTCCTCGCTTGAGCGCTCTTTGCCCTCAATGGCCAGCAGGATCACATGCGCTCGAGACGGCAAGGCAGCAAGAATCGCCGCCCCCTCCTTGTCGCGCGCGGCATCCACGCCGCCCGCCTTAGCCGGGTCGATATCGGCCACCTCGCGGATATCAACCTTGGCATAGGCACCTAGGCGCTTGGTGTACTCAGCGCACGCGTCCTTCCAAAAGCGCTCCTTGAGCTTACCGACGCAAACGACGGTGTATTTCACGCGCGTCTACTCCTTCGAATCGTTTTGAACTTTGCTGGCGGTCAGCATCTGCTCGAACATCGAGGCCGACTGCGAAAAGTCGCTCGGCAGCACGACCGTCGAGGTTTTACCCGTGCGAGCGAACTCCGTCATCATCTCGGACCACTGCGTAAACATGAACAGTTGGTTGGCCTCGTCATTGCCGACACCCGTCTCCTGGATGATCTCGAGCGAATCCTTGATACCCAGCGCGATGGCCTTGCGCTGGTTGGCGATGCCCTCACCCGCCTTTTCCATTGCCTCGGCCTCGGCGGTCGCCTCGGTGACGCGCTTGATGCGGTCGGCCTCAGCGAGCTCCTGTGCCGCAGCGCGCTTGCGCTGGGCAGCGTTGATGTCGTTCATGGAGTTCTCAACCTCGGTCGGCAGTGCGATTTTGGTGATGAGCGTCGACACGAGGGTGAAGCCGTAGGCGGCCATCTGCTCGGAAACGGTAGCGTTGACATCCTTGGCGATGTCATCCTTCTTGGCAAAGACCTCATCGAGTGTGTAGACGGGGATCGAAGAGCGCAGGGCGTCGGTGATGAAGTCACGCATCTGGTCGACGGGCTCCTGCAGCATGTAGTAGCTCTTGTAGATACCCGAATCTGCCGGGCCGGCGCCCATGTCATAGCTCACGTGGTACTGAGCAGAGACCTCAAGGCCGATGGTCACGTTGTCCTGGGTCTTAACGTCGATGCCAAAACCGTTTTTCATGGTGCGCAGGCTCACCGTGGCGGCCTTGTGGTCGATCACGGGCACCTTCATGTGGAAGCCCGCGTTGACGATGCGGTTAAACTTGCCCAGGCGCTCGATGATTACGGCATGCTGCTGTTCAACGACATAGCAGGCGTTGGGGAGCAGCAGCAGCAAAATGATGATGGGAAGCAGAAGACTCGTAAGGGCGGCAATGATTCCGGACAACAGCATGGTCTCTCCTCTGATAGGCACACGTTGGCACTAGGATACCCGTCCAAGGAGATCGTGCATATCAAAAAAGCTCCCATTGCTGGGAGCTCTTCCATTTAATGGTGCGGGCGAAAGGACGTCCGCGTATCCGCTTCGCGGATCCGCACCGGCTTCGGCCGCCTGCCGGCGTCCTCGCCAGCTCGCTAAAAACGCTCCGCGTTTTCTTTACGCTCGCTCCTTCGCAGGTTCAAGTCCCTGCGATGGGCACATAACAAAAAAGCCCCCATTGCTGGGAGCTCTTTCATTTAATGGTGCGGGCGAAAGGACTTGAACCTTCATGGGGTTGCCCCCATACGGACCTGAACCGTACGCGTCTGCCAATTCCGCCACGCCCGCGTGCAGGAATTAGAATAACGGAGCGCCACCGCGAACGCAAGAACTATTTTTGAAAAAGTTTGCAGGCATTTTCCCAGGCGGCTCGAGCGATTGCCTCAGCGTCCTCGCCGGTACGATCGACGCGGTCGTTGACCAGCGCATTTGCTGTGATGGAAATCATTGCAGACTCGCACTCAAGACCGCGAATGGGCTCCGGCGCCATATAGGGACAATCCGTCTCGAACAAAATACGGTCGAGCGGGGTTGCCGCGAATGCCTCGCGCACGTCGTCGTTGCGCTTAAAGGTAGCCGCGCCGCCATAGGCGATGTAACAACCCAAATCCACAAAGCGCTCCATCGTGGCTCGGTCCTCGCCAAAGCAGTGCAGTACGCAACCGGCCTGGGGCACACCCACCTCGCGCAGCACGTTGTACGCATCCACATGCGAGGTGCGCTCCTCGTCCGCGTCCTCATGACGCAGGTGCAGCTCTACCGGCACATCGCGGCGTACGGCAAGCTCCAGCTGCCGCGCCATGCAATTAATCTGCACGTCATGAGGCACCGGCGCGACATCGTCGTCATAGTCCATGTGGTAGTCCAGACCGATCTCGCCGATACCGACGCACAAAGGGTCATCGAGCGCGGCAACAACCTGCGCGTGAATGTCGTCGGTATAGTCCAGCGCGCCATAGGGATGAACGCCAGCGAGATACTTGATCTGCGGAATATCTCGCATCGGCAAAATCTCGCGCACCAGCCAGTCACTATAGTCCGTCACGCTACGCTTGTCGGCGATGGGGTCGAACATCGTCACCAGCAGGTCGACGCCCGCGGCTTTAGCGCGCACGAGCGTCTCGGGCACTTCTTTGCCCCAGAACGAAAGCAGATGCGCATGCGTGTCGGCAAGCGGTGCCAAGGGCACGGGACAAGCAACCGTCTTCTTTTTCTTGGTAAACGTCACGCGTTCGACATTAGGCGTCATGGGAAAGCTCCTGAGCCAAGCGGACAAAGGCAGCGACGTCGAGCGTCTCGGCGCGCGTGGTAGGTGCGATACCGCAGGCCTCAAAGGCGGCGTCGAGCGCGTCCTTGGCAAAGCCGTTGGCGCTCATGGAGTTGCGGATCGTCTTGCGGCGCTGAGCAAACGCAGCGTCGATCACGCGGGCCACCAACTCGCGGTCGATACCCTCGGGTACCACGCCGTCAGCGCGATCGATGCGCACTACGGCAGAATCCACATGCGGCGCCGGCATAAAGCAGCGCGGCGGCACCTCAAAGCGCCCCGTCACCTGCGCATACAGGCCGAGCTTTGCCGTGTAGCCGCCATAGGTCTTGTTGCCCGGCGTTGCGGCAATACGATCGGCAACTTCCTTTTGCACCATGACGACGGCGCGCTTGAGCGCGGGCATCGTCTGGAAGAATTGAAGGATGATCGTCGCCGCCACGTTATAGGGCAGATTCGCGACAAACACCGTGGGTTCACCACCGGCGACCTGCTCAATCTGCTCCGGCGTCACCTTGAGCGCATCGCCCATGATAAAGCGGAAGTTGGCATAGTCGGCGGCATGGGCGTCAAGCACCGGCTCAAGCTCGGGATCGGCCTCGATCGATGTGACGCACGCCGCCTCCTGCAGCAGGGCCAACGTCAGCGTGCCGCAACCCGGGCCGACCTCAAGCACGCGCTCATCGCCCGCAAGTTCAGCGAGCTCACAGATACGTTCGATCACATGGTTGTCGATCAGGAAGTTTTGGCCCAGGCGATGCTTGGTCGCAAGGCCAAACTCCTCTAGCAGCTCCCTAGTTGCCGTGGGGTTTGCCAAAGGCGAAGTTGTCATAGTTGCCTCCTTAGCATGGTGGCGGCGTCTTGAAACAAAAGGGCATGGACCGTTGCGGCCATGCCCTTACATCTAAACAGCAAATTGCCGAT